>JBCDFA010000259.1:0-11182 GCA_039178835.1 Chloroflexota bacterium | reverse complement strand
CTTGCCTGGCATCAGATGGTGCTTGTATGGCATCGGGCAGGCAAGCGCGGTGAGGTACCTGTTACACCGTCGGAGAAGTATACCTGGCGCGAGATTCCGTCACTGAACCAGGAGATCTACGAAACACATCGTGACTGGCCACTCGATAGGGTGAATGCAGATTTTACTGCATCACACCAAGAAATCATGCAGGAAATCGAGTCACTCTCACACGATGAGCTATTCACACCGAAGGTATATGTCTGGACCAAATCGACGACTCTGGGCTCGTACTTCATATCCGCGACTGGCAGCCATTATGACTGGGCCTATAAAGAGATACGTCGAGGCATCAAGGCCAAACGGAAGCAGCAGGTTTGAACTGAGTATGTACCATCGTTCTAAATAAGCCTTTGTATTGCTGCCACTTTGAAAGAACTACTCGTCTTGTGGCAGCACCCTGATCAGTACATCCATAACCATTACATTTCCCCACAAAAGAAGCTTCTGTGCCCCCCCTCTGTATACTCACTCCTCCAAATAAATTACGGTGTATACTAAAATAAGTTTTGTTTATTCGGCATTTGTTAGTTTATACCGAATATCTATTGACATGAAGGAGCGAGTATGATAAAAAATTCACAAAGTCATTCTCTGGACAACATAGACATTGCCATTTTGCGATTACTCCAGGTTGATGGTCGACTGAACAACGTGGATCTGGCGCGCCAGATCAATCTGTCGCCACCAGCCACCCACGCACGCGTCAAACGACTTGAGCAGGAGGGCTACATTCGCACCTATGCTGCCATTCTTGATCGAGATAAGATGCAATTCGATCTGTTGTGTTTTATTCAAGTCAGTTTGCAGTTACATCAGGTTGAGTCGGTGGAAGGGTTTCGTACGGCTATTCATCAGATGCCTGAAGTTCTGGAATGCTATCACCTGACCGGTGAGTACGATTATCTACTCAAAGTCATTGTGTGTGACCGCAGAGACCTGGAACGTTTTCTTGTTGAACGGCTGACACCCTTGTCAGGTGTCGAGCGCATTCACACCAGCATTGTCTTTACAGAGGTGAAATCTACAACTGCATTACCATTAGACGAAAAGGATTCTATGCAATGACGCATCATCATTCGCAAACTATGGGCCAACAACTTGGTCGTCGTTCCTGGGCCGAACCATGGAAGATCAAAATGGTCGAGCCACTCCATATGATTAGCCGCGAAGAGCGTGAACAAGCATTACGTCAAGCCGGATACAACACATTTTTGCTCCGTTCGGAAGATGTCTACATCGATCTGCTTACCGACAGCGGCACCAGCGCCATGAGTGACCGGCAGTGGGCCGGCATGATGCTTGGTGACGAAGCCTACGCAGGCAGTCGCAACTACTACAGCCTCGAAGAAGCCGTCCAGACCTACTATAGCTACACCTATCTGGTGCCAACTCATCAGGGGCGTGGCGCTGAACATCTCATCAGCCAGGCCGTAATCAAACCGGGCAACTATGTACCTGGAAACATGTATTTCACCACCACTCGTCTGCATCAAGAGATTGCTGGTGGTATTTTTGTGGATGTTATTATCGACGAAGCACACGACCCGGCCAGTCTACATCCTTTCAAGGGCAATATTGATCTGGACAAGCTCGAAGCAGTGATCAAACGCGAGGGTGCGGGCAACATCGCCTATGTCAGCCTCGCTGGAACAGTCAACATGGCTGGTGGACAGCCAGTCAGCATGGCCAATGTGAAGGCCGTACATGCACTCTGCGATCACCACAACATTCGCCTCTATCTCGATGCAACACGCATGGTTGAAAACGCCTTTTTCATTCAGGAACGTGAGGCAGGCTACGCTGACAAACCCATTGCGGACATTCTCAGAGAATTTTGTAGTTACACTGACGGCGCATGGATGAGTGCCAAGAAAGACCATCTGGTCAACATTGGTGGTTGGCTGGCTGTGAATGACCCAGAGCTTTTTGAAGAGTTACGCAACATGGTCGTGGTATACGAAGGGCTGCACACTTATGGTGGCCTGGCCGGGCGCGACATGGAAGCTATGGCTATCGGCATTGCTGAAGCGGTCCAGGATGACCATGTGCACTCACGGATTGGACAGGTGCGTTACCTCGGCGACCTGTTGATTGATTGGGAAATACCGATTGTCCAGCCGATAGGCGGTCATGCCGTATTCCTCGATGCCAAAGGATTTTACCCACACATCCCGCAGAGTCAATTTCCCGCACAGACACTAGCAGCAGAACTGTATCGCGACTCGGGTATTCGCTCGATGGAACGTGGTGTTGCCAGCGCTGGTCGTGACCCCAAAACAGGCGATCACTACTACCCGGCGCTTGAACTGACCCGCCTGACCATCCCTCGTCGCGTCTATACCCAAGCTCATATGGATGTGGTTGCAGAGGCCATCAAGATGGCCTATGATGCCCGTGAGGAGACAAAGGGTCTCAAAATGGTCTATGAACCAAAATACCTGCGCTTCTTCCAGGCCAGATTCGAGCCAATCTAACGCCACCAACTCACACAAAAACGAACGAGCACCTTTGCGGTGCTCGTTGTGTATTGATCTGCCTATTGAATAAATGGAAGTATCAGAATATCGGCTGAAGTAAAGGTAGCAGTATATGTAAGCGGCGCTTGCTCTGTGGTGATGCGACGAATGGATTTCGCCGTGGCGTCATCCTCCCAGCGTTCAAAGCGGAGCCAGCCGGTAGGACCTGGTTGGACTGGCACACTCACATCGAGTTGGTACCCTTCCCACGAAACGACATTCATCGGCGTCGTAATCGTTTCTCCATTCACGATAATACGTTGCCCCGACGGCTCAGAGTCAAGTGTCACATCGACTTTCTTGGGGAAGATCATCAGGCTGACTGTGTCACTCGACAACCCACGACTGTCGGTAGCGACCAGACGAATCTCAAGTGCGCTGTTGGTCGCTGCTAACAGATCTTCGGGTGCTGCTCCCTTCATTGTGACCGTCTCGCCCTCCGTTGCAGGGAGATAGGGATGGGTATGTGCTCCACCAGTGCCAAGCCCATGATGAATGAGCGCCGTCCAGGTAAATTGCACCTCATCGCCATCTGCATCTGTTGCGGTTGCACTGAGCGTCAGTGGCTCACCCACACCATAGCAACTGTTGATATCTTCACACGACACGCTAATCTCTGGGACAGGTGCAGTATTGTTGGTGCTGATGCGGATGGTCGTAGGTGCAGATATTGCTCCACTGCTGTCACGCACTACGAGAGAAGCTCTAAACGTTCCACTGGTCGTGTACTCGTGAGTAACCGTCGGACCTATTCCGGTGTTCCCATCACCAAAATCCCACTGGTAGCTCAAGGTGTCCCCTGGATCAGAGTCGCTGCTCTCACGCCCGTCGAAATTCACCGTAAGCGGTGCAATGCCAGAGGTCGGGCTAGCCTTGATACGAGCAGTTGGCGTGCGATTGCCATCACCAATGTACACCACCCGACGGACCTGCCCACCACCTGCAAGTGTGGTGTAGTAGAGTGCCTGCGTCCCTTCATACGGACCAAAGGTCAGATGCACGGCGCTGCTACTCCCCAGTGAGTTGACAAAGTTCTCGGCCTTGTATGTCCCCTGCCCATCAGGTGACAACCGAAAGATACGACCACATCCATAGTCGGCAAAGAGATAGGCATTGTCGTACTCAGATGGCCAAACACCGTTGGGAACAAATGCACCACCTGTAATTGAGTTACAGACGGCACCTTCACTACGCCCATAAGCATAGACGGGACTGGTCATTCCTGAGGGGGAGGCACCACTACAATTCGTGGTTGAGCCTGTCTGGCAGAATCCCTCACGAACATTCCATCCATAGTCAGCACCTTTTTGGGACTCGTTGATCTCTTCCCAGGTATTTTGTCCAACATCATTAATAAAAAAGCGCGTCTCTGTCCCCGATGTATTCGGGTCAAACGCGATACGGAACGGGTTCCGCAGCCCCCAGGCAAAGGTTTCCTGACATGTTTTTCCAGCCTCTGTACGTCCAGTCTGGTGACAGCGTGCGGTATTTGCTCCCACAAAGGGATTCGACGGTGGAATAGCCCCATCACGCGTAATTCGCAGAATTTTGCCAAGCAGCGTATGTCGGTCGCGTGCTGCATCATTGTTTCCGGCGCACCCACTATCCCCATTGTAGTCACAGCCAGCGTCGCCCGTGCTGATGTAGAGATAGCCATCTTTGCCAAACTGGACATCGCCGGCGTTGTGGTTGCCATTGGTCGAGGGGATATTGTCGATCAAGACTTGTTCACTGGCTGGTGCAATGACATCACCCTCGAGCGTAAAGCGCGAAACACGATTGATTGCTTCATCACAGGAGCCATCAAATTTTGAGGTATAGAACAGATAGATATAGTTATTTGCATTCGTCGTGAAGGAGGGATCAACTGCGATGCCTAGCACACCGCGTTCACTGTTTATACAGATGCGGTTTTCAAGATTGAGTGCGGGTTGTTCTATGAGGCTGCCATTCTTATAGACACGCACCTGCCCCGTCTGGGTCGTGATAAACATACGATCATCGGGGGTAAAGGTGAGGGCAGTTGGGCGAAAAAGCGAGGAGACCAGTTGATCTTCAAAGCCAGTAACGGGTTGTGATGCAGACGGCATACTCAGAGCGACACCACTAATGAGAAGCGCCAGATAGAGTGCAAGCAGTGGGCGGGACGACGAGAACAGCATGCGTTATGGCTCCTTTCAAGCGCGTTTAGTATACCGTATGTCGCTCTGGCAAACAATGTAGCGAAGATGACAGGTCGATATCAATTCGGCATTGTGTAATAGTTCTACTATAACTGTTTACCCCATACCAGTCGGCAATAATCACCTTGACACTCATCAGGGTCAGTGTTACAATTTTGCGTATCTATGGCCCCGTAGCTCAATTGGATAGAGCGTCAGCCTCCGGAGCTGAAGGCTACTGGTTCGAACCCAGTCGGGGTCACTTGTTCCACATTATTTTTCCACCAATACATCTCAATTACTTTACCCGGCAACCAGCCACCGGGTTATGGGGATAACCCCAAATGCAAATAACGTCTGGATCGTGATGATCGTCGCCATCAACGCCGCATCACCACCTAACTGCCGCGCAAGGACATACGATGCAGTTGAGGTTGGCTGGATTTGAAACATGATCAACACCCCCAACGCCTCTTGAGGTAGCTGTAAGAGCATACCTGTACCAACCGAAATGATGGGCAGGAGCACAAAACGGGCCACTACACTTACCCCAACCCCACGTGTGTGGACACCCAGGGCGCTGGGCACCAGAGCGGCCCCGACCGCAAGAAGACCACACGGCAACGCAGCACGAGAAAGTATCCCCACAATATCGAGTGCTGTCGATGGAACCGGAAGAGCCAAACTATTGATCAGCAAGCCAGCCACACAGGCGATGATGAGTGGATTACTCACAACTGCCTGCACAATAGCCATTGGGCTGCGCACCTGCATATTGCCATAGCGACTGAGCATCAGCACACAAAGCACATTGACCAGTGGGACGCCCGTGGCAATGAGCAGAGTAACAAATACGGTCCCTGTTTCACCGTATAATGCCGGAATAGTTGCCAGCGCTACGTAGCTATTGAAACGAACGCTTCCCTGAAATACCGATGTAAAGGCAGGGCCATCAATCTGTAGCAGAGGCTTTGCAAAGAAGAGAATGGCGGTAAGAATGAGAATAGCAAGTGCTAGTGCACCAGCAAGCTGCAAAACGACAGTACCAGAAAATGTAGCCTGTATGAGCACTTGGCAAAACAAGGCGGGTAAAAAGATCCAGTAAGCGAGGCGTTCCAGTCCCCGCCAGAAGCCATCATCGGCAAAACGGTAGTGCTTAAGGCCGTAGCCAAGAGCGATCAGTACAGCAACCTGAAGCAAGGCATCGGTCATAGGTATGCGTTCTCATTCGTGTGAGCAGAATTGCGCTGCTATAGTACCACAGTCGGACATGCAGAAAAGCAACAATAGTGAATAGTAAAGCCAGTACCCGATACAAGATCGAGGACTGGCCAAGTTCCTGTCAAACAACTACATATGGTATGTTCGCGACCACATTGCCACAAACTCCTTGACAACACCATTAATATCAAATACCTCAGATGCTAACTCTCTTTGGCATAGAACAAACGACATCGTTGTCATCAGTAAAAGAATAGTGCTTTTTGTGTTATACGCTATTGATAACTGACGGAGATAAGGCTATCCTGTTCCAGGATATCGAAATTACCATCCATGTCTGAAAAGTTCCCAATCTACAAAAGGAAAGCAGTAGAGTATCATAGTTTCTCAAGAAGGCAAAGAAAGTACTAGGAGTATTTTATGCTTCTAGCGCTTAAAAATTAGCGGTATAAAATCATGAACGTGTATACGATATGGACTCTAGTTTTAACTCTGACAACAATTCTTCAGTTTTCTTCAACTCCTTTTCCAGACGAAATTGTCGAAAAAGGAGCAGTGCTTCTGTCAAATGTAAATGGGCTGCTTCATGTGAGCCAATTTTTGCATAAACATCACCAAGTGCCTGACGAGCATATGCTACCAGATACAAATCTTCATTCTGTTCGGCCCTGTGCATCGACTCAGAGAAATGCATCTCGGCTTCGTTCCATGACTGTTGTGATCGTTTCACCTGTCCTAGCGTAAAATATGCATAAGGATAGGTATGACGAGCATCGAGATCAAGAACTTCAAAGGCATAGCGTTGTGCATTGTCCAGATCACCTAACTCAAAATAGGCTTCGGCGATATTAGCACCAGTTGATGCTGCAAAATAAGGATCATGAATATGCCTGAAAAATTCATATGCTGGCACACCAGTCTCAATAGCTGACACAAATTGACCCGTTTGGACATAAATAAAGGCTAGATTGCAACGAACTTTTTCGAGATTAACCCGATCACCAATACGCTCATAGATTGCTAGGGCTTGATGAGCGTGTTGTACTGCCAGCGCAAGATTCTGTTGACGGCCAAACAAGGCAGCAAGTTGTCGTTCCACCAGTGCACTATTGGCATCATCGTCCAGGAGTTGTGCGAGCACCAGCGCATTTTGATAGGAGACTAATGCTTCACTGTAACGGCCTTCTTCTTCTTGAACGAATCCACGCAAGAGGTGTATTTCATATTCTGCATGATGAATTTCTTGCCAACTCTGACTCAACTCACGCTGGCGCAAGTACAGTAGACCACGTCGCTGATGAAATCGGGTAATCTGCCCAAGCAACCGTGCTACTAACCGCGAACCCTCAGTATAACTATTCAATGCTGCTTCAGGCAAACCTAAAGCTTCTTGAAATTCGCCTCTCAGGAGTTGAATCCGAATAGCCGCTTCACTTTGTTCCTGCCAATCAATTCGCTCCAGATTCATTAACCCCTGCCGAAACTGGCCAACCAACTGATGCAATTCCGCTCGAATAATATCCAATGCTTTACGCTCTTGTTTGCCTAAACGATGTCGGGATATGCCTTCAAACACGGCAAGGGCTGTATCTATTTCACCACGGAGAATTTCATGTTTTCGTTGGGGAAACCACATCTGTACCGCCTTATTTTCCTGATCGCCCTTCCAAAGATGATAGGCTGTGGCCGTGTACTCAGCACGCTCAAGACGAACCATTGCTGCTTCACAATGCAACTCTGCACGCAATTCAGTCGGTAGCTCATCGAGCACAATCTCACGCAAAGCTGGTAACAAAGACACCCCTCCATGACTATCACGACTCACGAGGCGTAATGCCACTAATGCTCGTAGTGCTACAACATCCCAGACGTCTTCCGGTGCCATACTACGAAACACGGAAAGCCGTTGAAGCAAGCGTCGCTCATCTGAGTTTAGGCGTCGCCAGAGCCGATTGAGTATTGGTAACAAACCGGATGTCGTTGAGGCAACAGAAATTGCCTGCGAAAGACAACCCTCATTTAGATGTAGTGCAAGACAGAGCATCAGCAACCGTGGGTTGCCTCCTGTATAGGTGTATACCTGCTGTGCATCAGTGGCATCGAGAGGGCAATCGTGAAGATACCACAGGTGTTGGATAGAGTCCTGCTCAAGACCAACTAATTCAATATGATGATCAACCTCTACAACAGGTCGCTGACTGAGTAACAACAATGGTACACTTCCACGCAGCCCTTCGATCAAGTCAAGCATTTGTGCATGCGCTGGTGTAATAAATGCAGGATCAGAAGTGTAGAGATACTCTAGCTCATCAAAGCAGAGAATTATAAAGCGATCCTGAAAAAGCATAAGATCTTGTCGCAAAAGACCCGAAGCAACATGTAAGTCACTGATTGCACCATCAGCAGCAACAAGATACTGCCAGAGATTGGATGCTCCTTGATCATGCAAAAAATAGCCAAGCGCAAAGAGAAGGCTGTTCATGTTGTCATTAAAGGTCGGGCGCAACGTATACCAAAAGACAGATACGTCTTGAAGGGTATGCACAATCAGTGATCCCAAGCTGGTCTTGCCTATTCCACCAGCACCGGTGATTGCCACACTTTGACCCTGTTGCAAGGCAACAATCACTCGATCCATCTGTGCTTCATAGCCAATTAAATGCTCAACAGGAATAGGATGCTCGAGCCGTAGTGCAGGTCGAAGGCGTTGTAATAAGACTCGTCCTAATTGTTTGACTGCCACATCAAAATCGCGGTAATGTTGTGATTTTGAGCCTGGGAGTAAGTGTGCCTGTTCCCAAATATCAGAAGTACGACGAGGTTGGAAGTAATCATTAAAACAGCGCAATTCTAAAACGATATAGGCGTATGGTTGGCTATCAGGCTCTTGTCGCACCGTATACAGAAGTTCCTGCATCGCTTCTTTCGATTCGGGCAACTCAGCACCCCATAATTCAGTTGCAGCCAAACGTATTTCGCGACGCAGTATCTCACCACGCAGAGAGTCAGAAACAGGTCGTGGTACATCACGTAAGGCATGACTGAGGACATAAGCACTCGCTAACGGAGATTCTTTCCCCAACCGCTCAGGCTTGTTATAGACCTTCAACGCTTGTTTCAACCGCTTCTCAAAGGGATTAAGTGCAACATCGACTCGATATCCGTTAGTCACATATGCCTCCTTACAAGATGCTCGTGATGATCGCTGGATCAGCATACTGCTGTACAGTTACGTTTGATACTTCTATCAGAACTATACCAACTCATGAATATGAACGTATTTCGCAATCAAATCTGCGTAGATGCTGTCTGGGAAAAACAGTGTCGATGTTGGGAACTTTTTGTCTTCTAGATATCCTAGAATTATAGACATACAATCGTTTTTCATGACAACATAGTGTTTTTAGTAACAAAACGTATGTTGGTTATCACATTGTATAGTATGGGGAATAGCATATGATCTCGGTAAATGTTCAACGATGTTATAAATTATTGATATGGATACTTATTACATCACTTCTTACTATAGGAATTCTTACAACATCACCAACGAATGCACAGTCCAGTCAGGCAACCTGGGCTGCTTGGCATATAAAGGTTGATTTTTCAACAGGCAAACCAAGCATTGTCTGGACATCATTTGTAGGATATCAATCAACTGTTTTAGATGCTATAGAACATAACCTTACCAACAAATGCGACATTCCCCAAAAACTACAAATTACACAGGGATATGCCTGGTTCAACGGAAACACATATCTGAGTTGTGAAACCCCCAATTTTCACGATGATATCAACCAACTTGCACCCCACTTACAGATTGACCCTGATAAATGTATTTGTGAATTTGGGAGTTCGCCATTCTGGATTACCGCTGATGTCAAACTAAATACTATCAATGACTACAATCCACTTTTCTACAAGAGTGATCTTGCATTTCGTCTCCCAACTTTCCCTGAAGAACATCTTTCGTCTTCCATGATGCTTCAACTCGAACATGGCTCTATCGTTACACCATCATGGCCAATTGACCAAAAGGGCAATCAGGTCTGGCTAGGTACTGGTAGTGATTATTTTGTGGCAACTTCAAGTCAGATGGGGTGGTCTGGATTTATGGAAACCTTATTCCAAGGTGCTGGTCTCAATTTACTGCGCTATCAGGTGCGCGATGATGAGTTTGCCTATTGGGTAGAAGACTCGCAATCACAATCGATTGTCGATCCCACCTATGCCAATCTTGGACAGCAGGGCTATCTTAGCTTGAAAACATCACCTGATATAATTTATATTGGATTCGATCCGACCAACAAAGCGTTCTTTGAAGGCCATGTGCGAACACTTGAAATCGATCCAGGGTGTCGTGCATACTAGTAGACCGATCTATCTCAGCAAAAACAGGGGAAAAGGACATCACCTGAGTGATGTCCTCTCTTTGTATGTTTACACTCCTCTTGCAGTCTATTCATCTAATACTTTTGCATAACAATCTCTCATACGAGTTATCAACATATCCTCATTGAAGTCATCGCGTAATTTAGATCTCCCACCTACAATTAATCGCGTGCGGAGCGCGTCGTCCCCAATCAACCGATTCACACCATACGCAAGTGCTGAGGAATTCTCTGACTGTACCAACATGCCATTGACATTATCGGTCACAATCTCATCAACCACCGGAATATTACTTGCGACAATCGGTACCTCGGCTTGCATGGCTTCGAGTAAAGGCAGACCAAAACCCTCGTAGCGTGACGGAATAACCATACATGTTGCAGCACGCATCAGCGCACGTTTCTGTTCCTCGCTCACACGGCCAACAAAACACAAGCGCTCTGCAACACCCAGTGCCTCCGCACGGCTAGTCAATTCTGCCTGTAATGCAGGATTGTAACTTACTATCACAACCGTGGCTGTAGGATGGCGTGCCACAATGTCAGGAAGCGCTTCAACCAGAACATCACTCCCTTTGCGCGGCGTAAGTTGTCCAATAAACAAGACCATCGGCAGACTTATACCCGCCAGGACCGACTCATCTACTGTTATTGGTGGTGCTTCTTCAATCCAGAGTGGGATCACCTCAGTGCGCTCGTAGGGAAACCCCATCTGGCGCAGGTAAATGACACACTTTCGGCGGCCAATACGGTCACACGATCGTAGGAAAATCTAATAATTTCAGGTGTTTAGTTGGGTGCGGGAGTAGGATTTGAACCTACGACCTTCAGGTTATGAGCCTGACGAGCT
>JBCDFA010000258.1:0-11192 GCA_039178835.1 Chloroflexota bacterium | reverse complement strand
TGATTCACAACAACCATGTGTATATGCGTACCACCGCAGGGCTGCGCCGTGTTGATGTCATCTATCGTCGTGTTGATGACGATTTTCTGGACCCGCTTACGTTCAATCCACACTCCCGTTTAGGCGTCGCCGGTCTGCTCAACGCTTATCGTGCGGGCAATGTGGCGCTGGCCAACTCCATTGGCACCGGCGTTGCCGATGACAAGGCGCTCTATGCCTATGTCCCCCAAATCATTCGTTACTATCTGAGCGAAGAACCAATTCTCGATAATGTTGACACCTATCTGCTCTCTGATGATACACAGCGGCAGTATGTACTTGAGAACCTGGACCAGCTTGTGGTGAAGGCCGTCGGTGAGTCGGGCGGCTATGGAATGCTGATTGGTCCCCATAGCACAAAAGCACAGTGTGAAGAGTTTCGCCAGCAGATTCTCGCCAATCCGCGTAATTACATCGCCCAACCAACCCTCTCGTTGTCACGTGCGCCCTGTTTTATTGATGGAAAAGTAGAAAGCCGTCACGTCGATTTACGTCCGTACATTCTCTATGGTGACCAGATTACGATTATTCCAGGGGGACTGACTCGTGTGGCGTTGCAACGTGGTTCGCTAGTGGTCAATTCATCGCAGGGTGGAGGCAGTAAGGATACCTGGGTGCTTTTCGAGTAGGCTGCCTGTACGCAAGTAAGATAAGGATATACCCCAATGTTAAGTCGTGTTGCTGACAGTCTGTATTGGATGAGTCGTTATCTGGAGCGTTCTGAACACACAGCACGTGTTATCGATCTCAATCTTCACCAGATGCTTGACCAGAGCCCAGAGTCAGCCGGGTATCGCTGGGAGCGGGTGCTGGCCAGTTTGCGTACAGCGTTACCGGATGAGCACACGGCTGATGCGTACACGGTCACCCGAGCACTGACCTTCGACGCAACGAACTCATCATCCATTGTGTCGTGTATCACTGCAGCACGTGATAATGCCCGTCAGGTACGTGAGCAGATCAGCACTGAAATGTGGGAACAACTCAATCGCTTATACCTCTCGGTCAAAAGTCTGCATATGGACGATATCTGGAGCATTGAGCCTCACGAGTTTTTTCAGCGGATCAAAGAAGGTGCACACCTCTTCCAGGGCGTCACCGACACGACCATGAGCCACGATCAGGGGTGGCAGTTTATTCAAGCGGGGCGGTACATTGAACGGGCCAGCACCATCGCGACACTCCTCGAAGTACATCTGCTTGAGCCAACCGAGACGCTATATAACAACGCCACCGCCCTTGATTATCTCGGTTGGGTTGGTCTGCTCAAATCGTGTACGGCTTTTGAAGCCTACTGCAAAGTATATACTGCCGATGTTCAGCCAGACCGTATCCTGGAATTTCTCTTGCTCAATGATGAATTCCCTCACTCAGTGCGGTTTTCGTCAGATGCGCTACGATCTGCGCTGCGGGCGATTACTGAGACTACTGGTGGGCGGCCAGGCGGGAAGGCAGAACGACTGACGGGCCGTTTATGCGCTACCCTCGATTATGGGCAAGTAGACGAAATTGTTGCTGAGGGCCTGGGTGCCTATCTGTCTGATGTTCGACATCAGTGTAACCAAATCCATAATGCGATCTATCAAACATACGTAACGTACCCCATTGATACTGCTATCACTCAATGAATGTTCTTTCGTCATTGTAAGAGGATCTTTGTTGTATGTATTATTCCATTTCTCACAAAACCCGCTACAGTTACAGTGCACCTATCAGTGAAAGTGTGATGGAAGTTCGTATGCAGCCACGAACTGAAGGTCCTCAGCGCATGTTGAACTTTCGATTGACGGCAACGCCGCGCACACAAATCACCTCCTATCGTGACGGTTGGGGGAATACCGTCCATCATTTTGACATCCCTGGTAATCACACTCAATTAACGATTCTGGCCAAAGCGCTAGTCGATATCAATGCACCTGTGGCTCTTCCGGAAGCATTAAACCCTGAGTCCTGGAATGAACTCGATACATTGACAGCAACAGATGTGTATTGGGACATGCTTACGCCAAGCCATTTTGCCCGTCCTGGTACATTGCTGGAGCGGCTTGCACGTGATCTCGACATTCGTCGACAGGATGATCCACTGACAACGTTGCGTACCGTCAATAGTGCTATTTTTGACCACTTTGATTACGCACCCCAAAGCACCAGGGCCGACTCACCTATTGAAGAAGCCTTGACCAGTGGTCGCGGGGTCTGTCAAGATTTTGCTCATATTATGATTGCACTCGTTCGTGAATTGCATATTCCATGTCGCTATGTGAGTGGATATTTGTTCCATCGAAGCGAGGCCCATGATCGCTCAGCAGAGGATGCGACGCATGCGTGGGTCGAAGCATTGTTGCCTGGTTTTGGATGGGTAGGATTTGATCCAACCAACAATCTTGTTGTGACAGATCGGCATATTCGTGTTGCAGTAGGCCGTGATTATGCCGATGTGCCACCGACCCATGGCATCTTCAAAGGGAATGTTGTGACAGAATTGTTTGTCGGCGTGAATGTTGCTCCCACTGAGGAACCGCCGGAAGAAGCAGTGTTAACGCCAATGGCAAAGTGGGGGGTGTCAGAAACAATTGACGACGATTATCAGCAATACCCGCAGCAACAGTAATTTCGGTACCTTCATCTGACGATTATCCTATGATGCGAGTTTGGGCGACATCATCGTCTGTGTACAGCTCTGGCGCAGCGCTCTGTAGGTCACAGTAAAACGTTGAACCATGGCCGACACGGCTTTCGAGGGTAATAGTGCCACCCATTAATTCGATTAATCGTTTGCTGATGGCCAAGCCTAAACCAGTGCCACCAACACGGCGTGTTTGAATATCTTCTAACTGTTGAAACTCGCGAAACACCCTCTGTTGATGTTCCGGGGCGATCCCAATACCGGTATCCTGAATACTAATTCGCACAAGATCCTGCTGGACATAGGCCCGCACCGTGATTGAGCCTGTCTCAGTAAACTTGATCGCATTGGAGAATAGGTGGGTCAATATTTGTTCAAGTCGGGTACTATTGGCGTGGACATACGGAAGATCAGGGGCAATGTCCACATCAAATGCTAGCCCACGTTCCTGAGCCTGTTGTCGAAAAGCATTACTGATCGATTGGACCACCGCAGTCGTATCAACAGGATAAGTGTCAATCTCAAGTTGCTCTGCTTCAATACGCGAAAAGTCAAGAATATCGTTAATTAAGCCTAACAAGACTTCACCATGATGCTGAATGCTCTGAAGTGGCTCATCGGCACTACTTGGCAGCTCGCCAAAAACCCCAATCTGGAGGAGATGGGCAAATCCCATAACAGAGGTTAATGGTGTCCGCAATTCGTGACTAACAGTTGCAAGAAATGTCGCCTTCAATTCACTGACTTGCTCGACCTCTTTATCGTGTATCGAATGCGTGAGCATGGTTGAAAGAAGACTCGCAATAGTATCAAACAACTGTTGTTCGTCTGTAGAAACAACTGTATCTTTAGTTCTCCCAATAAAGATTGCTCCAAGCGATACGGTATCGCGCTGCAAGGGGACAATGAGCAATGACTGGGTTCCGTATTTCCTTAGCAGGGCGTCCAAAGGTGTGTTGCTAAGAATAGCATCATCAATTGACAACTGTTGCGTTTGAGCATTCTGCACTACATTTGTCAGTGCCGTCTGATCGAGGATGATTTCTTCAGACTGCCACCTTCCGGTTGATGACGAAGGGGCGGTAGGCTGATTATGGACAAGATGTAAGTGATGATGTTGGTTCTGAAATACGCCAATTCCCATCCAGTTTTTGGGTTGGGACTGTTTCATAATCTGGACAACGAGTGAAAGAATATGTTCTTTGGGGTTTTTGTTATCGATAGCTTGGGCAATCTGATTGATGACAGACAATTCTGCTGCTTGACGGCTCAACTGCTGTTGTGCTTGTGTCAGTGGAGTAATATCTCGAAGCATAATCAGCCATCCGGCTAGTGCTTGATCTGTCGCAAGCCGTTCTAACCGCAGGGTTACGCTGCAGAGTGTACTGCCCATCGTATACGTGAATTGCTTCGTCAATGGTTGTAGTGGTGTTACCAGAATTGGCTGTAGTTCATCCTCAAGGGGAGTGGCTGACACAAGATCGCTTACAGGGCGTTTGGTCCAGTGCTCTGATGGAAGACCTAAAAGTTGTATGGCAGCATCATTGATGGAACTAACTGTGCCTTGATGGTCAAGGATCATCAATCCATCAGCGTTTTTCGCCAACAGACTCTCTTGGGCCATCAGATTGATATCTGGCAGTGGTTTATAGAAGAGGGCCACAAAAAAGCAGGCACTTGCTGCTGTAAAAAGCAATAAAGCAAGATTATTGCTCATGTTGCCCTGCCATACTAAAAACAGCAACCCCCCTCCAATAACTGGAATTGTTGCACCAACACCCATAAGATATGTGCGTTGATGCTCGGTCGAAAATTTTCGTGATACCTCAAGGCCGATGATAAGTGATCCGATTAGGACACAGAGCGAGAGGTAAGCAACATACAACCAGAAAAGGATTCCTTCAGTGACGACTAAAGTCGGAAATACGCTACTCGTATCCAGGCTAATGGAAGACCACCAAGACATATGGACAGAGTTGGTCAATACACCTATTGCGAGTAGAGCACCAGGGGTAAAAAGGAGTCCTTGAAAGCGCCGCTCAATCCAGAGTGATTTATCAGCATAAGCCATTGCGAAAAGCAACCACAAAGGACCGACAAATATAGGTCCAGTGTATTGTAGTGAGGTCCAGAAGATATTCTCACTCAACGTGGTTGCAATAGTAGTCATAGTACAGCAAACTGACCAATAGCTGAGTATGATCAATAAACCACAAAAAGGATAGGTGCCACGGTACTGGCGATTTTGCCAACTGTATATGGCCAGCGATACCGTGATAATGGCAATTGCAAGATAAAGAAGCAACTGTAGGGTAACACTCATGTGGTTACCAGACTTCTATTTAGAAGAACGCTGATTCTGAACATCGTGGGTATTATACCTCTTTCCGCCACCAAAAACCATCCTATCCTAGTTAATGTAGTGGTATGATGCGTCTCACAAGTGTTATTATGCGTAAACATTAGGAGTATGCAATTTCAACGTAGATTCGAGGTACCCTGAATGAATGGTGATTTTCAATTTTTACAATCACAAGATAGTCTAGGCAAAACTCTAGGGATTGTAGTACAAGAGGCATCATCTGAACAAGTTATTGCGACGATGCCAGTTACACCTCATCATCATCAGCCGTTTGGTTATCTCCATGGAGGTGCGAGCGTTGCGCTAGCTGAAACCGTCGCGAGTGTTGGTGCCGTCGTGAGTTGTGCATCGGGAAAAACTGCTTTTGGACTGGAGATCAATGCTAATCATCTACGCCCTAAGCGCACGGGGATGCTAACAGCCGTTGGGGTTCCATTGCACAAAGGTCGTACAACGCAGGTGTGGGAAGTTAAAATACACGATGAGGAGGAGAAACTGATCTGTGTATCACGTTGTACCTTAGCTGTCGTTGATATAGAGTAAAGGTTACTTTAGAAAAAGAACGATACGGCCTTGGAATGTAGAAGTTTGCAAACATAGAAAGAGATGACTACAGCATGCTTTATGTCTCTGTGGGTATAAGTTGTGTATGCGGATATTAGCCATGGGTTGCCCAACTCCAGCGGACAGCCCAGCCCGCTATCATGCTAGAGCAAAGACCAGTTATGAGGAGGATAGTGAAAGCTCCACTATCGTGTGGGTAATTGAAGAGCAGTGCTGAGATGATTGCCCATAAGCCAGCCAGTGCCGTAAACGCACCGGCGATCCAGGCTGGAGCATAGCGCATCCGCACATGATTGGCAACACATACACAACTCCATAGAACGATGAGCGAGCCTGTCAGGATCATATTTGCATGGAGCAGAATGCCATTCAAATCGACCATAAGTGGGATACTTACTAACCAACCGCCTGCTGCAACTCCTAATGAACCTAATAAGCTTTCGATCATTCGACGTGATGATTGGAGCATGGAACGCATCGCCATAAACACAAACCTCCTCGATACTATGTGTCTGTCGTATTTCGCATATGTGCTACAAGTATGTCTACTAAAAATCCTGATCAAGTATGGACCTGAGATATATAATATTCTTTATTTCGGGCATTGTAGCCAACCTATGTTGAATAAACGACCATTTAGTTCAACTTCAACAGATCAATTCAGAGTCAATATTTTCTCAGGAAAGCTTCTGTTTGCTGTCTCTACAAAATACTCTCAAGAGTAGAAAGATATTTCCTAAGACGTTTCATAGGTCGTAAGAGTTGCAGTAAGCACGTTGTCCAGAGCAACACACAGATGTGTGCTTGACAGAGATAGTATTTTTGGTATTATTACGTTGTGCGATATAACGTAAAACGTAATAATAGATATGCCTAGAACAGGAGGCCTTTTTGCCGAACCTTGAACAATTTGGACGTTTTTTGGAACCAGCCTTGTTGATTTTGGTGAGTCTTGCGGGGGGACCTAAGCACGGATATGCAATGATCGAAGATATTGAACGTCTTTATGCGGTTCGTTTAGGACCCGGGACACTCTATGGTGCGCTGGCACGTCTGGAAAAACAGGGCTGGATTGCAGCTCTTCCATCCGAAGATCGGCGGCGTCCCTATCAGCTTACGGAAAGCGGTGCACGTCTTCTACAGGATCAGCTTAATCGTCTGCAAGACCTGACAGCGGTTGGGTTGCGACGCTTGGCAATGTCATGAAACAGTGGCTTATCCGACTCTACCCTAAGCCATGGCGAGAGCGTTACGGAGAGGAGTTTCTGGCCTTACTCGAACAGGAGACATTCACGTTAAGGGTAATGCTCGATATTTTCCGTGGTGCGTTTGATGCTCATTGGAATGATCTCGTCATAAATCAACCAGAGCATATCTCGTTCACATTTACATTACGCTTTCGCAAGGAACTGCTTCGACGGATCGTTATTATCTTTTTGTGCTACAGTATGAGCTATGTGGGATTCCGCAGTACGGATGTATTAGTTCGGCATGGTTGGGGATACCAACATAACATTGTAGCAACCTGGCCTGTATATGGCTACATTACGCCTCTGACTATCTTCTACATGCCTCTTAGCCTTGTCGAAACGAGTATTTGGCCTGTTGTTCACGCAGCTACAGTGCGTGTGATGGGCCCATCGCCAGAAGTACCTTATAGATGATTTGCTCACTTGAAAAGGCATGTGATACTTTGCTATAATCACATGCTTTTATTGATGATGCCTACACTAAGCAGATAAAGGCCTACGCCCCATATACAACGGTTGGAGATTAGCATTTATGAGTGTCCCACTGAACGATCATGAAGCAGAACGGCTCAACGCCCTCTACGAGTACAACATTCTCGATACATCCCCGGAAGAAGCATTTGATGACCTCACTCGTTTGGCTTCTTTCATCTGTGGTACACCAGTCGCTCTTATAAGCTTGATTGATACTCATCGACAATGGTTCAAATCAAAAGTTGGTTTGGATGCAGGTGAGACCTCGAGAGATTTGGCTTTCTGTGACCATGCGATTAAACGCTCAGATGTTATGGTTGTGCCTGATGCACAAAATGACGAACGATTTATAGATAACCCGCTTGTTACCGAAGATCCTCACATCCGTTTCTATGCGGGAGCACCACTCATAACACCAGAAGGTTATGCTATTGGGACATTGTGTGTTATTGACCAAACACCACGTAATCTGAGTTCTGAGCAGACAGAGGCGCTACGTGTACTGGGACGGCAAGTTATGGCCCAACTCGAACTGCGTCAGACCATCACTGAACTGCAGAAGACAATTGCAACAAACCAACAGATTTTGACCGATCAGCAAGAGAGTGAGTCTCGTTTTCAGCAAATGGCTGATAACATTGGACAAGTGTTTTGGATGATGGATGCTCAAACCCGTCAGATTATTTATGTTAGCCCTGCATATGAACACCTGTGGGGCCGTTCGTGTGAAAGCTTATATGCTGATGTCACTTCGTTGGTTGATGCGGTTCATCCTGATGATCGTGCACAAGTCATGGAAATGTTGGCTGAACCGCAAGAGAATGGAGTAAACAGTAGCCAGTATCGTATTGTTCATCCTGATGGTTCGATCCGGTGGATTGCAGATCGAGTTGTGCCGATTCGTGATGAGAATGGTATTGTCTACCGTTTTGCCGGTAGCGCCACTGATATCACTGAGCAAAAACAGAGTGAAGTCGAACGACAGGAGCTACAGGAACAGATTATTCGGGTGCAGGCAGCCACAGTGGCAGAGTTATCAACACCACTTATTCCTCTCAGTGATGATGTGCTGGTGATGCCACTTATTGGCTCCATCGACAGTTACCGGGCACAAGGTATTATGGATGCGTTGTTATCAGGTATTGCTACCCACAGTGCGGCAGTTGTAATCCTTGACATTACAGGGGTATCGGTAGTTGATACACAGGTAGCGCAGGCACTCATTCGGGCGGCGCAGGCAGTGAAATTACTTGGCGCGTTGGTGATTATTACCGGGATTCGTCCCGAAATAGCGCAAACACTAGTCAATTTGGGTGTTGATCTCCAAGATATAATCACTCTGAGCAATCTACAAGAAGGTGTCAGATTTGCTTTAGGTCGCAAATAATCGTTGTTGCTATCATGTTTTCTCCTCTCTGTCTCTTGATATGCCTCTCTCGCTGTCGAATAATGATGACGATATTATCCGTTCTTTTCCTGTATGCGTGCACGCTGCTGGAGCATTTTTTGTGAAATGATGGCTCCTTGCCCTGGCTCACTCCATGGACAGACTTCAATACAAATGGCACACCCCTCATTGGCGACAAAGTAGGGTACACATTTGTCGAAGTTTACGAACCATTTTTCATCTCCCCGCACCATCTGCTTCGTATCGAAGATCGCTTGTGGCGGACAGTTGGTCACACAAATCTGACAACTCTTGCAAAAGTCATCCACACCGATGTCAACAGGCTCGTCATGTGTCAGAGGGAGGTCAGTCAATACGACGGCAAGACGGACATTTGAACCAAACTCACGTGTAATCATTGATCCATGTTTGCCTAGTTGCCCCAATCCCGCTCGAATAGCCAATGGCACGTGTAGGACTTCACTCACCCCTAGATTGGCTGATGTGCGTGCGGGCCATCCCATAGCACGAATATACTCGGCTAGTTTGATGGCTACATCTGCGACATTATAGTATCCCTCTAAGACGCGCTGATGTGCAATTTCACTGGGAGCGGCGAGCATCTCGTCACGTTCCATTGGTATGGCGATACAAATGGCATGCTTATAAGAGAGATTGATGCCCTCAAATAGGACTTCATCTGGTATCGCGGTTATCCCGACTAGGCTTGCCCCCAGACGTCGCGCTTCGGTTTTGATTCGATGGGCTGTTTTAGCTGGATCAGCAACTGGAACTTGTTGTGGGGCAATGGGCCCTATCTTTTTCCGATGGAGCCATTGGACTCGTAGTACAGATAATGATCTGGGAAAGCTGCCAATACTATGAAAGAGTCGCTCTAGCCCATTCCATGCAATTTGGTAATCACCGCTGTGAAAAACTTTCCAAGGACGCCGCCTTTCTGTTTCGCCAAGTCCATTAATGACATTCCCTGAGACCGGGGGATTCTGATAGGCAAAGGCATACGTGGGTGAGGGATAGCTTTCCTGTTTCATCACCTTGCTTTTGCGTGGTTTGAAAGAACGATTTGCGTCCATGTTGCCTGGTTGATCGGAAGGTATTTCGTCCTGATATGGTAACGAGGGTGTGCTGGCTAGTGAGTCTAACCAGATGACACCATTGGTTTTCTTTGCGTGAGCATATTTTCGACGGAGGAGACTCCCAGGACCAAAATGCATTACCAATGCAAAACCAACAAAAGTAGCAGCCTTCACATCGCGCCATAGTGTATACGTTTTTTCTTTTAGAATTCGCAAGTAATTTAATCGATGCGTGGTCATGACTTTCCTTTAGCTAGGGTCTGATCGAGCGTAATTAAAACGATTGTTTCATACATTAGTTTCAAACAATTGTTTTAATTGTATCTACCTATGGTATACTTGTCAAGAACGCAGATGTCACAGTGGGATTGTACGAATAGGGGCTGGCAGAGTTATGGGGCCAACTACAACCAAAGAACGCATTTTGATAACCGGTATGTCGTTGTTTGCTGATGAGGGATTCGCGGAAATATCACTGCGGGCTATTACGACGGCGGCAGGCGTCAATCTTGCGGCTGTCAACTATCATTTTGGCTCTAAAACGGATCTGATACGCACTATCATCCGGCGTGTTCTGGGCCCTATCAATGTACAACAATTGCAACTACTGGATGATCTGGAAAAAACCACACCATCTCCCTCTATCGCCGAGTTACTTACCGCTTTTAGTACACCCGTATTAGAGCTGATGGAACCTCGACATACATTCGCGCAGATGCAGGCCCGTTTGTTCAGTCGAGTTATGATTAATCCTGGCAAAGAAATTCTTGAGATGACGCTCGAAGAAGTGTCAGCAGTTGATCAGCGATATCTTCCGGCATTTGGTCGGGTACTGCCACACCTTGGGACTGATGAGCTGCAATGGCGCTATCGCAGTACCATCGTGGTATTAGTATCGCATTGGGCAGATCTTTCTACTGGTCTCTATACTAGTAAACTACCAGTCGTGAATGATCATAACTATCGTGCGTGGATGATGACATTTTTGGAAGCGGCGCTCCGTGCACCTGCGACCGAGATGATGAACACGCAACATACCACAGCGCGCACGAGTTAGGTATGTCTTTCATTCCCCAAAACTTTGTACAGACGACTCAGGAGTTATATGGTACTGCTGGCATTAAATGGTTGTCTAAGTTGCCAGCATTAATTGCTGATTATGCAGAACGCTGGGCGCTTACCGTTGCGCCACCGTTTGAAAATCTCTCCTAAACTATGTGGCGCCGGCGCGACGCTCTGACGATATACCTGTCGTACTAAAAGTGGGGTTTCCAAATCCTGAGCTATCGTGTGAGATGGACGCCCTTCGTCTCTACGATGGTCAAGGAATGGACCGACTACTCGAAGCCAATCCAGAGCGGGGTATTATGCTTCTGGAGCGCCTTGAGCCGGG
>JBCDFA010000257.1:0-11309 GCA_039178835.1 Chloroflexota bacterium | reverse complement strand
CTCAGAAGACGCATAATTACATCTCCAAATGGAGGTAACTGTGATTTAGTATAGAGTGTAGCCTGATTGTTTTCGGTTCTACTGAGTAAATTCGTTTATCTATAACAAACACATTATTGATATTGTGGTGTCTGATGCTCCATTGGGAGGCATGTACAATTGTATCCAAAACCCAATCTTCTCATGCTTTATTGTCGCTTATTTATGTGATCAAGACTTGTACATCTTGGATACAAAAATGAATAAAGTGTTACCTGAAACCACCAATCTTTTGGACCTGACAATCATATATATACACCGTTCTAAGATACTCTATCGATACGATTTTATACCTATTACAGGTATACGTGATGTATGTTTTGTTTCTATGAAACTATGTCACTCAGTGGTACTACAAAGACAAACATGTTTGCTGAGAATGACGGTGTTTAGAGGGGTATGTATGTTTTGTGGTGATGCTTTGTTTGTCAAGCGTTTCTGATATGAAAATGACATTTTAATCAATTTCATGCATGTGCTTGATTGGACGGGTATGAAAGAATTGTGATGATCTGGTAACTATATAACTCAAAGAAATAGTATACAAAACAGCGGAATCTCTAAGATTTCGCTGTTCTCTGTGTCTATAGACCTTCTCGAAGGGTTAGGTTTTGTTGCGTAGCTCTTCTGGTAAATCGAGATCACTCAAGCGAACAGTCTTACGTGTGCCAAACTTCATCGTTTTTTGTCCTTCACTTGAAATTTGACCAGACTGTTCAAGATTAGATATCTCTTGTTGCATGGTTTGAGCGAGTTCTGCCTCACCCTGGTTAAGTAATCGCGTGACAGCACTTTGTAGCTTCTGAGTTGCGCTACCGATGTCACCTGCTTGCACATCTTGTAGTGCGCGTGTTTGTAGTTTGAATGCACTGACCTTTTCAACAATGTTCATAACAGGTGGGTTCACCTGATTGGCAAGAGCTGCATCGGGCGTAAAGGTTAACATAATGTCAGTGCGGACTTTTTGCTGCTGTCGTTGTAGGACAGGAACATCGTAGGTGAGCTCTGCTTGCCCAATGCGATATTGCCCACTTGGACGTGGATCTACTACCAATTCGATAAGCAATGCCCGACCGTTGCCTGTTTCTAATTCTCCCAAAGGTACTGCAACATCTCGATCTGAGATTGGTTGATATCCCATGTTGTTGATAAGAGGGATTACTTGCCACACTGCTCGAGGTGTAACACCCTGCACCAGGCGTAATGTAGCTGATGCGTTTTGAATAGCGGTGGCTTGTGCGCGCTGGACAGTGTTCTGGAAGTAGTCGACAATTTTGTCTGGTGTATTGATATAATCGGCTGTACCACCAGAGCGATTGGCCATATCGATCAAAAGATCTTCATTCCAGTCTTTTCCAACACCAAGTGCGGTGATTGGAACATTTTGGCGTCCGGCATCATCAGCACGCCGTAGACAATCTGATTCATTCTCAGTCTGACCGTCAGTAAGCAGTACCATACGACGAATTGCTTCGGCACGGCCGTTATTGATTTCTCGCAGGCCCTTCTCAACCGCAGGAGCGATCTTCGTACCACCTGCGTCGCGGATGCGGCTGATTCGCTCTTGTATCTCCTGTCGATTAACTACTGGGGTTGCTGGAATAAGGATATCGCTACGATGGTCGAAAATGATCACTGAGACGATATCCTGTCCATCGAGAAGATCGAGCGCTTGCATCGTAGCGCGTCGGACACGGTCGATCTTGTCACCTTTCATCGAGCCACTACGGTCAAGCACAAAGCAAACATTGACAGGCATTCGCACTTGAGCCATTGTCTGATTTGGCATGATTTCAAGTAGCAGATAGGCAATCTGTGGTGTATTTGTGGCAGGCAAGTAGGGACGTGCCAATGCAATCTGAAGATTGACCTCATCGGCCATATGCTGACTCCTTAGTATCTCAAAACAGACAATTTCACAAATAAATGCCTGTATTGTACAGTACAAGTGACACAGAACTTGTAAACTGTAGTTATTAGTCCTGTAATCATGTTACGAACAACTGAGCAATGAAGTTGCAAAGCATTGCAGATATGAAATTAGTATAGCATGCTTGATCAATATAAGTGGTTCTAAAGGTTGATAACGTAAAGTATCACTGCCACTTCGTCAAGCAACTCCATGCTATAATGCGTTTTGATGTAGTAATCCATAAGGATATTCGTATTGTGTAGGTATCGGTATGAAAGTCCTTGTCCTTGGTAGTGATGGACGCGCACATGCCCTCGTGTGGAAATTATTCAACAGCCCCTTGGTGAGTGAAATTATCTGCATGCCAGGGAATGGTGGAACAGGCCAGATTGCACCTTCGGTTGATCTGGAATCCGATGATCCTGCGACAATAGCACGTTGGGTCTTCGACGAAGGTGTAGATATTATCGTTCCTGCCAGTAGTCGCCCACTCCAACAAGGTGTGGTTGATGAAGTTGTGGCATTTCACGTTGGTGTTTGTGGTCCTTCACAGCGTTCAACGGTATTGACGCATAGCCGTTGTCGGGCAAAAGAGTTTATGCTCCAACATCAGTTGCCAACAGCACCAGGGCGAGCTTTTACCAATCTTGCTACCGCTGAAAAATATCTTGCAACACAACCACTCCCGCTGTGTATCAAAGCTGATCATCCAGTAGCAGGTGAAGCTGTTTATCAGGATCGACACGCTGCATTGGTGGGCTTGCGAACGCTTTTTGCGGCGCGTCCACTTGAGGGCCCTAACGATGGTGTCGTGATCGAACAGTACCTGCAAGGGCCGCGTGTAGTCTTGTCGGCGTTTACCGATGGTCGAACAGCCGTCCCCCTCCTTGCAACTCGCCTCTATGATAAAACCGATGTTGGCGATCAAGGGGCATTTGCACCTGGTATCGGTGCTCATACCGGAGAGTCTCGTTTCGCACACCTCCTCAGAGATTATCTGCATCAAAAATTTATTTTGCCTACTGTAGAAGGATTGGCCAAGGAAGACTTACCATATTGGGGTATTTTAGGTGTTGATTGTATCGTCACAAGCGATGGCCCCCGTTTAACCGGGTTGCGCTGTAGTTTGCGTGAGGGTGAAGCTCAGGTGGTTCTTCCGCGGTTGGAGGATGATCTACTGCCCTGGATACAAGCGATGATCTCTCAGCGACTCCACGATTACCCATTACCCACTTGGTCACCGATGCCGAGTGTTGGTGTGGGTCTTTTTGCCAAAGGGTATCCCCACCACTTTGCTACTGGTGGTCTTATTCAGGGTCTCGAGGATCTGGATGAAGGTGTGCGCATATTTCATGATGCAACTGAAACTCCTTCTTCGCTAACATACACCCCTCGTTCTAATCGTTCTTCCTCTTTGTTAGGTATGTTGGTTGGGACTGTTCCGAATAATACACTTAGTGTGACGGGAGGCCATCCACTGAGTATTGTCGTGATGGCTTCAACACTGGCTGAGGCTCACCAAAAGGCTTTAGATAACGCTGAGCGCATAGTCTTTGGTGGTCGTTCGTTCCGTACAGATATTGGTACTAAAGAGTTTGGTTGATTGAATCCTTATCAAGAAATTCTCGTGCATCGTAAATATGATAACTATACCCCTGTTCTGCGAGAAATAGTTGTCGATTGTGAGCAAACTCAAGTTCTCGTGTATCCCGCGTAACTAGTGTATAAAAATAGGCCTGTCGTCCGTCTCCTTTTGGTCGCAAGATACGCCCAAGGCGTTGTGCTTCTTCTTGTCGTGATCCAAATGTCCCCGAAACCTGGATGAGCATATCTGCATCTGGTAAGTCTAACGCAAAATTGCCGACACGTGAGATAACGAGTGTGTTGATATTTCCCTTCCGAAATGCAGTAAATAGATGCTCTCTTTCAGGTTGGGGTGTTTTGCCAGTAATTAATGGTATGTTGAGCTTTTGAGCAATTTGCTGAAGTTGACGGATGTACTGGCCAATAATGAGTGTTTGGGTATGTGGATGCCTTTGGAGAATGGCCTCAAGCAATGGTGTTTTTTGTGGATTTTCTGCTGCAATACGATACATATCTCGTTTCTCTGCTGTTACATACGTCTCGCGTTCTTCTGCTGCCAAATCGACGCGTACCTCAATACATTGGGCAACTGCTATCCATCCTGCCTGCTCCAAAACACGCCAGGGCGCTTCAAATTTTTTGGGGCCAATAAGTGCAAACACATCCCCCTCACGGCCATCTTCACGTATCAATGTGGCAGTCAGACCGAGCCTACGAGTACTTTGGATTTTTGCCGTTGTGCGAAAAATAGGAGCGGGAAGGAGATGTACTTCATCATAAATAATAAGACCCCAATGTTGTTCATTCAATAAACGTAAATGGGGAAAAATATCAGATTGTGGTGGTCGATAGGTCAACATTTGATAGGTCGAAACAGTGATGGGAGCAATACCCTTTTCTTCGCCGACGTATCTCGCGATTTGTTCACTGTCGAGGTGAGTCTTTTGGAGCAACTCTCTCTGCCACTGATTAACAGATGTATTGTTGGTCGTCAAAATGAGCGTCGACTGATTGACAAGCGACATAGCAGCTATGCCAACAACCGTTTTGCCGGCACCCGGCGGCAGCACAACAACGCCAGCACCACCATGGGCTGTTCCATTAGCATAGAATGCTTCAGCAGCCATACCTTGATAATCCCGTATGTTGAACGTTTCAGTACGTAAAGCAATCTGGCAGTTAGTACCATCAGTATAGCCAGCAAGATCTTCGATCGGCCAATCCAAGGCCATGAGCTTTTGTTTTAGCGCTCCTCTGTTAATCGGCAAAACAACATAGCCATATGATCCCAGAGGAGAGGAGAGGAGCGGAGCAATCTCGGGATGGTGTGCAAGCTGAGTAAGTAGGTCAGCATCATCTGAAACAAAACGTAACTGATTGTCTTCTATTTTGATTTGCAATCTGCCCCACCGCTCGACAAGGCTACCGATCATATCAGTAACCGTCTCAGCAATAGGGTACTTCGCAAACATATGTAGTCGGTCAAGAATCGCTGTCGTTGACAACCCTGCCGCTGCGGCACTCCACAGAGAGAGCGGGGTTATCCGATAGGTATGAATCAACTCAGGACTTTTTTCGAGCTCCGTGAAAGGTGCGATAGCACTACGTGCACCTGACGCCTGAGGGCTGTCAATCTCTAACAGAATAGTAAGATCATTCTGGACAATCAGCGGATTGGTTGCATGATAATTTGCGAAGGTCATGTGTAGATCATCTCTCATCGTGTCGGCTGTTGTGGTATGGTAATGTGAAACAGCCTGAAATTATAAGGCTTGTATGGTATGGTCTGCTCTGATGCTGCGACAAAATGATACCACTGCTCGTCTAATATTAGTGTGGATATCTCATATGTTTACGTTAGATTGAGTAATGTGTATTGAGTCTGGCTTCTCAATTTCTTCGACTTATCGCATTGTAGAGGTACCTTTTGAATAATGTTATAACTCTTACTTGGCTCACGTTTCAAGAAGCGCGTCGTCGTCGTATGGTGATAGCGGCACTGACTGTGGGTGTGTTATTCCTCGTTTTATTTAGCATCGGTTTTATTCTCATTAACAATGAAATCATGCGCGAGGACGTGCCCGATTTTACGGCAACACCTGTTCGAAACTTTATGACACTTGCTGGTCTTTATGTCGTGCATTTTCTTGCCATCATGCTGGCCATCTTTACGTCGGTCGATACTGTTTCTGGTGAGATTACATCGCACACCATTCAATCAATTGTAACCAAGCCTATTCGACGCTGGCAGGTTATTCTCGGCAAGTGGTTAGGTTATGCCATTATGTTGGGATTGTATTTAACCCTTTTGAGTGGAGGAATTGTTGCCATCGTCTATGTTGTTTCGGGATACGCCCCTCCCAATCTGATGCAGGGCCTCTTTTTGCTGTGGCTACAAGCACTGGTTCTTATTTCACTGTCATTGTTGGGGGGCACCTTGTTTTCCACGCTCACCAACGGTGTTGCATTGTTCATGTTGTATGGTCTGGCTTTTGTGGGTGTCTGGGTTGAACAGATAGGTGCTATTTTGCAATCCTCGGCTGCGCTTCGTGTGGGGATTATTTCAAGCTTGATCATGCCAGTTGAAGCACTTTGGGGAAGAGCGTCTCATCTTATGCAGCCGCCCATCGCTAACGCACTTCCATCACCATTTACGGTCTCTTCTGTTCCCAGCCCGGCTATGGTTGTGTATGCAATGGTCTATATAGGTGTTGCACTTCTCATGTCGATGTATGTCTTTGGCCGACGTGATCTATAACAGAGTTGTTTTGATGCACCAAGCCAGCGTCATGTTGTTAAGAGGTGACGCTGGCTTGGATAACGTTTGTTATGGTATGAGACGTGATCGATCTCGTGGAAAAAGTGTGGCTTCCCGTATGTTCGGTATACCGAGCAGTCGTGACACCCAGCGTTCTAATCCAATAGCGAAGCCGCCATGTGGAGGCATACCATGCCTGAATGCTTCCAAATACCAGTCAAGAAGTTCAGCTTTCATTCCTCGTGCATGGAGCGCCTCCAGGTAGTCCTCATACCGATGAAGACGTTGTCCCCCGGTTACCAATTCCAATCCTCTGAAGAGAAGATCAAAGCTGTTTGAGTATGTTGGTTGAAGGGGATCTGGATGGGTGTAGAAGGGCCGCTTCACCATTGGATATCCTGTCACAAAGAGAAAGTCGGAACGGTATTCTCGTTGAGCCCAGGCACCTAACCAACGCTCATGGGCAGGTGCGAGGTCTGGTTCGTTTTGCAATTGTTCCCCAGTGGCTTGCGTGATGAGCGCTTGTGCCTCAGTAAAATGAATGACTGGTATCTGTGGTGATACTTCAGGAATATCGGTTTGTAACAACTCTAATGATTGTGGTGTTCGTTCACGAATAGCTGAAATCATCTCACGTAGCACCTCTGTGAGGAGATGCATAACTGTTGTGTGATCAGGAATAAATCCAAACTCCACATCAAGCGAAACATATTCATTGCTGTGGCGTGGCGTGTCATGGAGTTCAGCACGAAATACTGGTCCTACCTCAAACACGCGTTCAAAGACCCCTACCATAATCTGTTTATATAATTGTGGACTTTGTGAGAGATAGGCCGGTGTGCCAAAATAGTTAAGCTCAAAGACATTTGCCCCTCCCTCAGTCGATGTGCCAACGATTTTGGGCGTTTGGATTTCTACAAAATCATGGTGTTCCAACGCCTTGTGAAACCCATGCATGGATGCGGCCGCAATTCTGTGACGTTCTCGCCAATGTGGATGGCGTAGTGCGATGGGGGCATGATTGAGAATTGTTGGCAAGTGTGCTTTGATCGTCGGTCGGAAGAGTTCAACAGGTGGTGGAATACTTGTCGGGGATATGACCTGAACAGTAGGGCGGTGAATTTCAAATCCCCCCGGTGCATGAGGGTTGGCAACGACATCTCCTTCTATCCCAAGTACCGATTCACTCTGTAATTTTGCCAGTTGTTCGATCTGCTCTGCGGCTTCAACGATAACTTGTACGGTCCCTTTTCCGTCGCGTAAAATGAGAAAACTTACCTGTTTTAATGCGCGTAGATGATGCAACCAACCTGCGAGACTCACACGCTTTCCGACATTGTGCTGAACCTCAGTCGTCCAAATACGTCCTGTTTCTTTCATTGTGACACCTCGTTTGAATCAATAACCCCCTCGTTGTGCGGACGAGGGGGGCTACTCGTGGTGCCACCGCACTTTGCTAATGCTACAGGTGTAATAGCAATAGCCTCATGCCCGATAACGAGGGCGAACCGTCGGGGCTTACTGGACTGATAGTCGTTTTTCCCCGCACTCAGGAGTGTCTTTCGCAGTTTTCGGATACCACATTCTCAGCATACAGTGGCTCTCTGTATTCGCGTTATGTCTGCTACTTCTCTCCGTTAACGTTTTGTTGTGTTGAGCCTAATAAAAACCAGATGTATTGTCAATCGGACGTTGGTTGTAGGAATAATGTTTATGCCGGATCTGCCCGCACAATGAGACGATGTGAGTAGACGCCAATCGGTACACATGTGATAAGTGTAAGAGTCTCTGTATCGGTTTTATCCATAACCCAAGTCTCGGAGGGAAGCAATGTTAATACCTCTCGGACAACATAACGACGATTCTGTTGTCCGACCGCTAGGAAAATTTCATCACCTATCTGGACGTTGGGAAGCTGATTAAAGATAATTCCTGGATACCCGACATGTCCCGCAATGACAATGTTCCCTGCCGTTCCCGGATGGGCTGAGATAGGCCAATAGTGGGCAGCAGTATAACGTGGCACATCCCACTCACCATAGCTAAAACCAGCCCCTTCAACCGTGACATCCACACCAATACGTGGGATAGCAATATGATGTGGTCGAACGCCTACCCAGGCCATATTGACATCATACACTGGCTGTTGTGCCCATTCTGGGACATTATTCTCTGTAAGATGTTGACGACCTAAATGACCAAGTAAAACCTGGTATTCACCTGGCAATTCTGGATGATATTCAAAGCGGGCACGTTCAAAATATTGCACCAGATACTCTTGCCCATCCTGAGGATTCCGTTCCATAAACTGTTCAGAAATAGGAAACCCAAAAGTCATTAATCCGCCATTGCTGCGCCAGAATTCCTGAAAGATCGCATTAACGCTATGTTGTGTTTCTGGAACATAGGTAGCACCTGCTGGAGCTGTAGAAACAGGCTGGAACGCCGGATGTCCTGCATGCTTTTGGGCTGCCCATCGTCCCAGATGTGTAGCCAGCGTTCGACCAACATCTGAGTGCCACTCAAGGCGCCCACGTTCAAAGTATTGAACAGGTCGTCCATCTTCTACGTAGACTTCTGTGAGTGGAAATCCAAAGATAGGCAACCCACCTTGACGTTCATAAAATTGACGAAAGTTATACGCCAGGGTATGTCCGGTCTCTGCAAATAGTATTGGTTGACCAGCACGGGTATTCGCTGATGTGGTGGATGGAGGGAAAAGGAGAAAAAAACACGAGCATAGACAGATGATAAGCATTCGTTGGGGATTCATAGATGCTCCGCATAGATTACAACAGTACAATACAACCACAACCTTTTACATTGTAGCATGAGACTACCAACTTGTATCTATAACAGTTTCGTGTGATATTTGACGTATGGCTACGGCTTAACATACAATTTATAGTATGTTTTGATTGGTTGATATATATGAATATTCTAGTAATGAGGGTGATGCTATGCGTCTTTCAAAAGCAAAAGTTGAAGACTTATCAGAGCGGCTTGTTGACTGTTTTGCAGAGATCGAGGGTGTTATGTTTCAGGGGAATGATGCCCAGATACGAATGGCGGCTGAAAACATTATCAGTAATGAGCTGATGGTTGAAGAGCTCTTAAATGCTGAGGTTCATAAAATGCTTCAATCCTACAAGTATGAGATTACAATGGAGCGCATGAACTATGATGAATTATTCAAAAAGATTAAGAATAAACTTATAGCAGAGCGTAAAATAGTTTTATAAAAGCATACATATTGGTTTATGCAAAAGACATCTCTATGAGTCTACAATGTCAAAGTGTAATAATTTATTACATCATTTTCACCATTTTGCCAACAGACGGCAATGTTTGGATTGATTCTATCTGATATTCTTGTAAAACGTAATTAGCTTTAGCAATTCGGATAATTGAGAAAATTCCTATTTAAATGATATCATCTCAAATACCTGGAAAAGCATATTACAGTACACTACACTGTCCTACAATTTTCTTGCGATGGTTTGACACCTGCGCTATAATAGAAAAGTAGATTTACAGGTTATGAGGCATAAAATAGCCTTCGCAAAAATAATGCAGGTTCACAGTCGTAAAGTATTACACCAAAAACTTATCCCTGTGGAGCATGCAGCGGGAGGACCGAGATGGCTACAGTAAGCCTACAACAAGCCTTCGAGCAAGCTCGAAACTGGATAGAAAGCAATGATCCAGAAAGAGCCATTGGTTTGACTCGGCATATACTTGAATATCACCCAAACAACTTGGATGCGTATTGTATCCTCGGTGAAGCGTATTTGGCCAACCGTCAACTTGATGAAGCCCAAGAAGCGTTTGAACGGGTGTTAAGTTCTGATCCTGAAAGTATTCCAGCCCACGTTGGTTTAGGGATAACGTTTGAACGTCAAGGTATGATGGAGCGGGCAGTTTCAGAATTCGAACAAGCTTGGGAAATTAAACCCGATCTACCAGAATTACGTAGTCAGCTTCTCCGTCTCTATACTGATGCTTGGGGCAGTGAACAAGCTCAATTGAGACTAAGTCGTTCCGGCCTAGCTCGGTTGTATGCCAAAGGGCACATGCTGCCGCAGGCCATTGAAGAATTTCGTCAGGTTATTACGGATCAACCTGATCGTTTAGATGCGAGAGTTGCTCTTGTTGAAGCTTTATGGCGAGATGGTCAGGAAGACGATGCAATTGCCGAGTCTAGAGATATTCTTAGTCAATATCCCAATGCATTGAAGGCTAACTTGATTTTGGGGTATTTGAAAATGTCATATGGCGAGCCAGAAGGACAACACTTTTGGGACATCGCAAGCCAGTTAGATCCACATCATGTTGTAGGGCGGGCATTGTTTGATGCTTTACCAGTAGATGATCAACGAGAGCCATCAGTTGAAGAATGGGATGAGTCCTCTTGGGAAGCACAAAGGTCTCTTGATGCACAGGAACATGCCCCTGCAACGCGCCCAATGGCTGTAACAGCAGTAACTGATATATTAGCTAGTACACCTGATCCTGAACTATTGCAGTCAGAACAAGAGAGTGTTTCCTCATCAAATTTCCCATCATCAGACGATAATAGTGACGATTTTCTCAATGAACTTTTGAATCTTGATGTTGTGAATAGTGCTCCTGAGGATAACACGCGCAGTAATGATATTATCTCAGCAGATGATCAATTATTGGGTTCTACCCCTTCCGATAATACAGTAGATATTACAGATGTAGATGTTAGTGTGGCCCCATTTTCGCTGGAGGAATTGGGATTAAGCCAAGCAGAAATAGACAGCCTAGACAGCTTGGGTGGAGAAGCACGAGCAGAGGCACCTTTGCCGACGGGCGATAGTTCAACAGATGTAGGAGAAGGGAGTAGTGGTAGTGAGATGGAGCCCGACTTAGCCCCATTTTCGCTGGAGGAACTGGGATTAAGCCAAGCAGAAATAGACAGCCTAGACAGCTTGGGTGGAGAAGCACGAGCAGAGGCACCTTTGCCGACGGGCGATAGTTCAACAGATGTAG
>JBCDFA010000256.1:0-11369 GCA_039178835.1 Chloroflexota bacterium | reverse complement strand
TCTCGTATTGCTCTATAAAAAAGGGGTCGAAGAGGTTCCTTCTCTTGGTCTCGACAACGTCGCCAAACATTTGGCCGACGATCAGCGTGAGCTTGAGCGCTGGTTGCTCTCCGAGTTTGGTGGCCTGACCATGCGCTATGAGTATACCTACGACTACAAAGCGGTTTCTCGCACATTGGCCAAGCTCGATCCTGCCGCACCACTGATGCTTGATATGCCGTTTGCCGATAACATGGATATTCTTTCTGCATTGTTGCCATTTGAGCGTGTCTTTAATCTAAATTCGGCTTTTGGTGCGCCTGGCGAGATTTGTATTGCCTATGAGTATTATGCACTATTCACGATGAATACACCGAATTGGAATTTTGGTATCTGGAGTCGTTACAGCGATTCGGCGGCACAGCGTTTTGGGGAATTTCTGGACCGTTTGCGTGCGTTCCAATCTCTGGCTGAGTCATCTTCAGGAGGTGCCGCATGAAGCTACTCTGTTTCACAGAGCGCTATGGTGATCGTATCATGGTGCGACCATCTGGATATGGCGATGGTGTTTTCTTTGCCGGACGCCAGCCAGAAGAGAACATGCTGCTCTTGCTTGACATGCCAAGTCTACGTGACACAACCCTTGGAGCAATCGTGACCTGGCTCACCAAACAATCGCGTAAAGGCAAGTTTCGCATTCCGTTTGTCTCCAATTTAAGATCATCACGGCGGGAGATAACTGAACTTCCAGAAGAGGTGTGGCGCAAAGCAGTACTTGATGATATTTTTGACGCCCAGAATTATCAGTATGTCGGCTGGCATTTGACCAGACATTTCTCGCTACAAGAATTCAGTGCATTTGCAGATGCCTGGCTCCCACAACTTCAGCAGCGCTTGCAACAGTCTTTAGTCCATGCGGAGCATCAGCAACCACATGAACTGCAACGCACACAGGCATGGTTAGAACGTATAGCGATGGTAATATACCAGATGCCACATCGTATTGGGAAAGAGCACGATAGTGTTTTACAGCTAGTGGATGAGGCACAAATCACAACTTTGCGTCAAGGTCCTTTCTCGGTAGAGAAGTGGATCGCTACAGCTGATCGTCTCCAAACGGATGATCTGATCATCATGCTGCTCAACGAAGTGACCGATTATCTTGCGAGTGCTGAAATGAGTCAACAAGATGTGATGAAAACCCTCGATCTTATTCACAGATCGGAGAAACTCAGACGTGCCACCACGATCAAATACGTTTTATCGTCACCCGTCACGTTCTGGAGTCGCCTGCAACCGCATATCACACTTGATTCGAATGTCAGTGGTAAGACGATTGATATTACCCAGGCTACTGAACAGACTGTCGAACTTGGTTGGCCTGTATTGTATGGGCAACGGATTGGTACCATTATACCGGGACGCTCGGCACTGGTGCTTCCGGCATCCAGAGGTCGCATATTCTATATCGCGGGTCAGCGCAAACTCAAATTTCAAGTGGCTCGCGCCGGTGGTCGACTGGAGAAATTCGGTAATATCTTAACGATGAGTTCAGATGGTGCGAATGCCATGCACCAGTCGTTGGTCGAGGTCGATCTGCTCGATACGCTGGCTAACGTCGATCCGCAGCAAGCGGTGGAGCGGGTTGCTCACCTCAATCTGCCAACCGACCATCCGGTGTATCAGTCGGCGGCGCTGGCCAGAGACGATTATCGACATGCACGTATCCTTGCCGATCTCTTGATCGAACTAACCGTCGGGGTCGATGCCGATATAGCGCGGCGTATGGCGCGTGCACAGGCACGTGCTAACCGTCGGTGATCGGAGTGTTTGATGCTGCTAACCATCACAACGACATACACGCCAGCGACCGATCTTGGTTTCCTACTCCATAAACATCCCGACCGTCTTCACAAGTTCCCGCTCGCTTTTGGGCAGGCGCAGGTCTTTTATCCAGAGGCTACTGAGGAGCGCTGTACGGCTGTGTTACTCCTTGATATCGATCCTGTGCGGTTGGTACGGCGTGGCAAAGGCAGCGGATTAGGTCTGTCGCAGTATGTCAATGATCGCCCCTATGTGGCCTCTTCGTTCTTGAGCGTCGCTATTGCTCAGGTGTATGGATCGGCGCTCCACGGCAGAACGAAGACGCACGATGTACTGGCCAACACACCACTGCCGCTTGAAGTCCAAATCGTGGCGGTGCCATGCCAGGAAGGCGAACCGCTCCTTCGCCGTTTGTTTGCGCCACTGGGCTATGCGGTTTCTGCTGAACGGTCCGTCCTTGATCCGGCATTCTCGGATTGGGGTATGAGCGACTACTACACCGTTACTCTATCTACAACTACTACTTTACAGACGTTGCTCTCGCATCTCTACGTGCTTATTCCGGTACTGGATGACGCAAAGCACTACTATGTTGATGAAAATGAAATCGATAAACTGCTCAGACATGGGACAGACTGGCTGTCTGCTCATCCCGAAACCGAACTGATTACCCACCGCTATCTGCGCCGTCGCCGTAGTCTGACGCGTGAGGCACTGGCTCGGCTGGCCGACTCGGAAGTCATTCCTGCAACCGCTCAGAGCGCACAGCAGGACGCCGAAGAGGAAGCCATCGAGCGGCAGGTTGGTTTGCATCAGCAGCGTCTCGATGCGGTGCTGGCCACCCTCAAGCAGCATGGTGCACATACAGTAATCGACCTTGGATGTGGGGAGGGCAAACTGCTCACTTTACTATTGAACGAAGCACAGTTTAACCGTATTGCAGGCATGGATGTGTCCTTTCGTACGCTGGAAACTGCCAAAAAAAGATTGAAGATCGACCACCTTCCAGCGAAACAGCAAGGTCGGATTGACCTGTTTCAGGGCTCATTGGTGTATCAAGACCCTCGGCTGAGTGGCTACGATGCTGCTGCCATTGTCGAAGTCATTGAGCATCTGGATCTGCCACGGCTCGCTGCTTTTGAACGAGTCGTCTTTGGATTTGCCCGCCCCGGTGTTGTCATCATCACGACGCCCAATGCCGAGTACAATACCAGATGGGAGACGCTTCCTGCCGGGACGATGCGCCATCAGGACCATCGCTTCGAGTGGTCTCGCACCGAGTTTCAGGAGTGGGCACAACGGGTGTGTGAGCGATTTGGCTATGAAGTCAGCCACCATGCTATCGGTGATGCCGATGAGCAGGTTGGGCCGCCCAGCCAGATGGCTGTGTTTGAACTGAAGGGACGCAATGCGTGAGCACGATTACGATTCCTGATTTCTCGCTCGTGGTGCTGATCGGTGCTTCTGGCAGTGGCAAGTCGACCTTTGCCAAAGCTCATTTTTTACCAACCGAAATCGTATCGTCGGACACATGTCGTGCACTGGTCTCCGACGATGAGACCGATCAGTCGGCGACGCAGGATGCCTTTGCCCTGCTCAATTTTATCGTCTCAAAACGGTTGGCACGTCGTAAGCTGACGGTTGTTGATGCAACCAATGTGCAGTCAGAGGCACGTGCTCAGCTATTGGCCTTGGCGAAGGAACATCACACATTGGCCATGGCCATCGTTTTGGATTTTCCCGATAGTGTGTGTATTGAGCGGAATGCCCAGCGACCGGAGCGCCCATTCGGTGGACGGGTGATTACGCGGCAGATACGCGGTCTACGTCGTTCACTACGTCGATTGGATCGGGAGGGGTTTCAGCGTGTGTTTCTGCTCGAATCCGTGGAAGAGATCGCCGAGGCCACTATATCTCGCAGACCGCTGTGGACCGATAAACGCACTGAGCAGGGGCCATTTGATATCATCGGCGATGTGCACGGCTGCTATGATGAACTGGTCGCCTTGCTCACCCAACTTGGCTACACCGTGGATGCAGCGAATCATCGTGCAGCACCACCTGAAGGACGCCGAGCCATTTTTCTTGGCGATCTGGTGGATCGTGGCCCCAAAGTTCCCGACGTGCTCAAGCTGGTCATGCACATGGTGGGATCAGGAACAGCACTCTGTGTTCCAGGTAATCACGATGTGAAACTGCTACGCAAACTCCTCGGCAGAAATGTGCGTATTGCCCATGGTCTGGCTGAGTCGCTGGAGCAGTTGGATCAGGAAACTCCGGCATTTCGCTCACAGGTTGTCGATTTCCTCAACTCGCTCGTAAGTCATTATCTGCTGGATGATGGCAATCTGGTTGTCGCACATGCAGGAATGAAGGCTGAGTTGCAGGGACGAGCGTCGGGCGCGATCCGTGAATTTGCGCTGTATGGCGAAACCACCGGCGAGACCGACGAGTTTGGCATGCCGATACGCTACAACTGGGCTGCGGAGTATCGGGGTTCCGCAACTGTTGTGTATGGCCACACGCCGGTTCCCCAGCCTGAGTGGCTCAACCGTACGATCAACATCGATACCGGCTGTGTCTTTGGTGGTTCACTCACCGCGTTGCGTTATCCAGAAAATGAGCTTGTCTCAATTCCAGCGTTGCAAACATACGCCGAACCGGCGCGGCCCTTTCTGCCAGAGGGACAGACTTCAGAGCTTACATCGCAACAGCAGCACGACGATGTGTTGCATCTCTCGGATGTGTTGGCATTAGACGACAACCTTGGCCAGCGTCGCATCCAGACGCGTCTGGCGCAAATAGTCAAGGTACGTGCCGAGAACGCCGCCACTGCTCTTGAAGTGATGAGTCGTTTTGCGGTTGATCCGAAATGGCTTGTTTATCTGCCCCCGACAATGTCACCGACCAAAACAAGCTCGCTCCCCGATCTGCTTGAGCATCCTGATGAGGCCTTTACCTACTATCGTGAAAATGGTGTGTCACAGGTGATCTGCGAAGAGAAGCATATGGGTTCGCGTGCGGTTGTGGTGATCTGCAAGGATGCTGATGCTGCGCGTCAACGTTTTGGTGTGGTTGGTGATAGCATCGGTATGATCTATACCCGCACTGGTCGGCGGTTTCTCAACGATGCTGCACTGGAAAAAGCCGTGTTGGAGCATATCTGTCAAACGATTACAGATGCAGGGTTGTGGGACGAACTCGATACGACCTGGATGGTGCTGGATTGTGAACTGATGCCATGGTCTGCTAAAGCGCAGGAATTGCTCCAAACCCAATATGCAGCAGTCGGTGCAGCAGCAGACGAGTCCTTACGTGTGGCGTCCGATCTGCTCGAAAGGGCACAGGCACGTGGGCTGGCAGTCGATGAACTTACCACACATTTCCAATCGCGTCTGTCGCAGGTGGAGCAGTATCGTACCGCGTATCGTCGTTATTGCTGGGCGGTGCAATCCATCGCCGATCTGCGTCTGGCCCCGTTTCATGTGCTGGCAAGCGAAGGGGCTGTCCATAGCGATAAACCGCATACCTGGCATATGGAAACGCTGGCACGTTTGCATGCCACAGACACTACTTTATTCTATCCAACGGCGTACAAGCTGATCGATGTGACGGATGCGGCAAGTCTGGCCGAGGGTGTGCAATGGTGGGCACAGATGACTGAGCAGGGCGGTGAGGGTATGGTCGTAAAACCGCTTGATTTTGTGGTGACTGATCGCCGTGGTCTTATTCAACCAGCGATAAAGGTACGTGGGCGCGAATATCTCCGCATCATCTATAGCCCCGAATATACTCTGCCTGATCAGCTTGAGCGGCTACGTTCGCGTAACGTGCGTGCCAAACGTGCCCTGGCAACGCAAGAGTTTGCTCTGGGCATCGAAGCACTGGAGCGCTTTGTGCAGCGAGAGCCACTCCGTCGTGTGCACGAGTGTGTTTTTGGAGTTCTCGCGTTGGAGAGTGAACCAGTCGATCCACGCTTGTAGTCTATTCTTAGTGTTTGTTTTCGAGTTGTTGCTGCTGTGCTTTGGGCAAACTTTTTACCACTAATGTATATGATTGATCAATCATACCTTGTACCTCTTCCTCAGGTACACTTCCATCCAATGTAACAGTGTTCCAGTGGCGTTTATTAAGATGATACCCTGGCTGTATAGCTGGGTAGGTTTCACGTAGCACAATGGCATACTCTGGATCGCACTTGAGCGAGATCCGCAGAGGCGACTCACGGAAGGAGACGAGGGCAAACATCTTCCCTCTGACTTTGGCAACGAGTGGTTCGGGGCCAAAAGGAAAGTCTTCAAATGCTCCTGGTTTCTTTTGAAGGTAGGCACGCAAATCATCAAAATGCATAAAGTGCTCCTATTTGATAGCGGTTCCGGCAATATGTGGTCCCACAACTGACAATGGTAAGCAAAAGTGCTCGATCTTCACTGATTTGAAACCAACTTGTTCTATTACCCTCCACGTTTCACGCGTAACATGACACCCATCGGCGCAGATGCCCCACACTGGTTGAATCAGGTGTTGGAAACGCCGCATCCAGCTGCCCTGTGGGGCGGCCACATGCTCGATGAAGACGAAGCGGCCATCAGGTTTAAGCACACGTCGAATCTCTTGAAGGACACGCATAGGGTCTTTTACTGAGCAAAGAACGAGTGTTGCAACAACGATATCAATAGTAGAGTTTTGTATATTCAGGTGTTCAGCAGTGTTGCTAAGGATGTGTATGTTCATGTCGAGTTGCGCTGCAGTACGGTGTAGATATGGGTGCATGTATGGATTTGGCTCGACGCCGGTCCATCGAATGCTGGGGGGATACCATGATAAGTTTGCGCCAGTTCCTGGGCCTATCTCCAATATATCTCCAGCGAATTGTGCAAAGAGTGTGCGTTTGCGGTCAGCAACAAATGGCTCATACACACGACTGTTCTGATCAATCATTGCTGCACTCATACGCTTCATCCAGTTTGACATAATAATCCATTCTTTATCTGAATTGTTCAACAGCAAAACTACTATTTGTGGTAATAGCGTGACTATTTGGCCTTTAAAATATAAGATTTGTGTCTTATTGTGCCACAATTTTGTAATTTTGTTTGCAGTATCGTTGCAGTTGGTATTCGTTTGGTAAGTCATGCCTGCTATGCTCAGGTATAACTTTTGTACAGTGAAGAAATTTCAATAACGAATAGATATAAGGAGTTACAACAATGATTATTGTTTGCAATGGCGTGATTGCTGAACTATGTGCAACAACTGTCTTACGTCAACATGATATTACTTCGTCAGATGGTTTTCATCGCCGTCGCCCAGGTGGCAAAGATCCACATATTTATCTGCTGCTCTTAACAGATCTTCCTGACGATTGTTATCATGAACTACGTTTACTACCTGGTGTTTCGCTACAGCGAAGAAATGGGCAAAACTGGTATTCGCAGATGCCAGGAAACTATGCCGTAGCTGTAAGTCATTAAGTATGTCACATGTCATTGTGGTGAGAAGAGACTAATATAGATCGTATCTTCTTGACTCTCCCATCTTGATTTATACAAGTAAACCAGAGATACCTGGTTCGACACCACATGGGAAGTCGGACCAGGTACTTTTGATTGTGTACCAAGCATGTGTTGGTTAGCGTACATGCTCTTCAGATATACACGCCATGTCGCAAAAAGTGCCCTCCTAATGTTCGCACGTTGAGTGCATAGGCGCTATACTTAAATATGCTTTCCATTTCACGAGGTAGTGATTAAGATGTGTACCAGTTGATATGAAAACACATAAAACAGCCGTCGTCATTATCCCACCATACGAGGTCTGGCCGGCTATCCAAACCATTCGTAAGGCCCAGGACCGCAATTACCGACGGTGGATGCCCCACATCACACTGTTGTATCCCTTTCGTGAGTATGGAACTTTTAGTCAAGTTGCGGCAACCATGCGTGAGGTGTGTCAGTCTACGCACCCCTTTGAACTTCGTCTTGCAACACTAAAGATGTTTGAGCATCTTGGGCAGAACTACACGTTGTGGCTCAACCCAGAACCACGAAATGTGATAGGCGCATTACAAGAGGCTCTGTGGGAGGTAGTACCAGACTGTGATGACACTCGACGACACAAGGGTGGGTTTACACCACATCTCAGTGTAGGGCAGCAGCATGGTGAACAGCAGGCCAAAAGGTTACTCACGGAACTACAACAATTGTGGCAACCTCTTATCTTTCAGGTTGCCACGATAAGTCTCATCTGGCGTAACGATCCACCAGATGATGTATTTCGTGTTGGGGAAGAACTTGTGCTTGGAGCAAATGGTAGAGATGTGGCCACACAAACGTAGGTTTATGTGACCCTGTGTATTTTACGGTTTGCGACCGACGCCACCGTAAAGTGCTATTCGATCTAATTTATCAAGCCCTAGATCGTCTGGGTTTTCTGAATGCCACTGTGGGGGAATAACAACACCAGGCTCGATCAATTCAAATCCATCAAATAACGCTTGCATTTCAACCTGTGTGCGATAACAGATGGGGGTACTTGAGTTTTTATAAATCTGTTCTGCCTGTTTCGCAATTTCCTCAGGTATATTTTCTTTCGTAATATGTGAAAGAACAAGGTAACTCCCTGACACTGTTGCATTGCGTAACGTGCTAATAATCTTTTTTACTTCAGCATCATCAGCAATAAAGTGCAGCAGCGAAACGAGTAGAATCGCTATTGGTTTTTGAAAATCTATTAGGCTTGTAGTTATAGAATGTGAGAGAATAGCTTCTGGTTGACGAGCATCGGCGTCAATGATATCTGCATGAGGATTGTTAGCAAGAATTTGCTTGCTCTGGGCTACTGCTATTGGATCATTATCAATGTAAACCACGCGTGCATCAGGCTTTGTTGCATGGACAATTTCGTGAACGTTGCCAGCTGTTGGAATACCAGAACCAATGTCTAAAAATTGATTTATGCCTTGTCGCAACAGGTATTTGACTACTCGTTGGAGAAAAGCCCGATTCACTCGTGCTATCAAAGCAGTGTCAGGATAGATGTTTAGAACCTGATCTGCTGCTTTACGATCTACTATAAAATTATGTGATCCACCAAGAAAATAATCATACATCCGAGCTGCATTGGGTCTGTCCATGGAAAGATTGTTAGACGTATTGTTTGGATTTGTCATGGCATTTAGTTACTCCATATGAACCACTGCGTCTTTGCAAGCTTTAGTAAACCGTGTAGATTATATCTATCTCTCTTTTCACAAAACGATGTCATATTTTAGTTGATTAACCACTATTTTGTAAAGCGCATGTTTCGCTCTTAGAACAGCAAATTTCTCACTTTATTGACTTACATGTAGCCTAATCCACCACATAACGTCTCACACACTTCCACAATAACTGGTTTGTGACGATCTTCTACACGATGGGCCAGCCACAGGTCATTGGTAATAGGCTCAGTTGGTTGACAAATAAGACGCAGTCGTTCGTCGGCGATTGCGCTCAGGCAGAGATATGTCGGTAGTACGCTTAGACCGTAGCCAAGCTCAACTGCTCGCACAATGCTCTGCAAGTCGGGCACGATCAACACTGGTTGAATAATGGGGCGACGTTTGAAATGTTGTCTCCAGAAGCGCCGAATGATTGGTAGATCATTGCCATAGCTGACCCAGGATTGTGCCAACATCCACTGTTCGAGGGCTGTTTGTTCTTCGCTGGACGTTGGACTCTCGATTGGTGGCTCCATTTGTGTGCTACCAACGATAATAAATTCTTCCTGATCCAGTGCTCGATATTCGATACCACGCATTGGTGGCCGTTCTGTAGCTATGACAACATCAAGCTCCTCACGTAAAAGTCTTTCAAGGAGTTCAGGCGTGGTGCCAAGATCCACGTGGTAACGTAGTTTGGCATGGTGCAGGCGTGGGAGTGCAACCTCAGTGAAGTACTCACGCGGTGTCCCAATCCGAACCTGTGGTATCTCATCACCAGTTGGTTTTTGCACATTTTGTGAGACATGCTCCAATGTTTCGAGCGCTTGGACTACCTGCGTGTACAGTATCTTACCCCGTTCTGTCGGTACCATCCGTCGAGGTGTTCGTACAAATAGTGGCGTACCAATGGCTGCTTCAAGCCCCGCCAGATGTTGTGTGACTGCCGGCTGAGTGAGCGAACGCTCTGCTGCGGCACCTGTAACAGTACCACTGCGATAAATCGATACAAAGCTCAGATACCAATCAAGACTAATCATAAATATTTTTATATATACAACTGTATTTTATTATTTGAATTATATATATAAGTGCATTATTCTGTCAATGCGGTATAGATGTTGCACGAAAAAGAATGTAACACGTAGTAAAGGAATTGCTTGTATGCAAAAGATATTGATGGTGTTAACAAGTCATAGTGAACTTGGCAGTACAGGACAAAAGACCGGATTTTACCTGCCTGAAGCAGCCCATCCCTATACAGTATTCACCCAGGCTGGCTACGAAGTTGATTTTGTGAGTCCGCAGGGTGGGCAGCCACCAATGGATGGTGTTGATCTTGAGGATCCACTTCAGAAGGCGTTCGTGGATGATCCTGTTGTAACGGAGAAGTTAGCGCAAACTCTGACGCCAGATCAGATTAATTCGTCTGACTACATCGCCATCTTCTATGCAGGTGGTCACGGCGTTATGTGGGATTTTCCCTATAATGTTGCCTTGGCACAGATTGCGACAGCGATCTATGAGCGTAGGGGGGTAGTTGCGGCTGTCTGCCATGGTCCTGCGGGGTTGGTGAACGTCACGTTGAGCGATGGCTCGTACCTGGTTGCTGGCAAAACAGTATCAACATTTACGAATGAGGAAGAAGCGGCTGTCGAACTAACAGATGTGGTACCATTTTTGTTAGAGACGAGGCTACGTGAGCGTGGTGCCGAAATTACCAAAGCGCCGAACTTTGAGCCACACGTCGCGGTGAGTGAACGGGTCGTGACTGGCCAGAATCCAGCTTCCGCAACGCCAGTTGCTGAGGTGGTTGTTGAGGTGTTGTCACAGCGCGAAGTTGGAGTGTAGTCTATATCAAACGGGCTGGCAACCAATTTGGTTGCCAGCCCATGACATGAAACACTAATTGATATTACTCTTCCTGTCCAAACGCCTGCACTTCATTCCCCAACAGACCCATGAGCACCTTGAAAGGCTCAGGATTGTCGGGGTGGTACTCGAATCGTCCACGCTCAAACCACTGGACCGTGTACTCGCGGCCATCGCTCAATGTCATCGTCATGGCATCACTCAGTGGTAAGCCAAATAGTGCCAGACTTTCCTCGGGTGTTAACGAAGCTTGCCCATCGAGATTTAAGCCGTGTGTATTGTAATAGGTGCGGAAGAGGCCACAAACCTGATGTCCGGTTTCGGTAAACATTTGACACTCAGTATCTGGGGGCGCTGGTGCAAAGCTGGTCCAGTCAAGACTTTCTTGTTCAAGCCACTCTGCACCAATGCGCCCAAGCAAGACATCGTAGGGGCGAGCATTGTTGGGATGGAGTTCTAGCCGAGTACGCTCAAACCATTGAACCTCTACCGA
>JBCDFA010000255.1:0-11377 GCA_039178835.1 Chloroflexota bacterium | reverse complement strand
GTATTAGGTGATGTCTGTGCGCGACAGGTCTTCGATGGCAGGAGTTTACGGCAGACGTATGTAGAGAAAACGATTGAGGCTTATACACGTGTGGGCAGCCTCGACGCTACGGAGCTGCCCACAGTCTGTGTGGCGCTCCGTGCATTTGCATCCTGGGTTGTGGATATGGCCCAGACTCTTGGTGATTATGAGTCGTTCAGAATAGCCAGCCTCGTGTGTGATCGTGCATTGCATTGCAAAGCTGTTGTGCCTGGTTCCGCAGACGCACTGGCGTTGCAAGAAGTAAAGGCACAACTTGACAAACGACTGGTAACGTTTTTCGACTCTCAACAGATCGTGTTACCAACAGTAGATGTACGGGTATCGCAGAGTCGTGCTTTGTGTGATCGTGGGCAGATGCTCTTACGTCAGGATCAGGCACTCGAGGCATTAGAGCTCTTTGAACAGGCTATACAAACCTACGACGAATACGCTGACATCTGGCTGTGGAGAGCAATGGCGCTTGCTGATGTTGGTCGCTTTGATGAGGCTCTGGCCAGTTATGATCGTGCACTTACGTTTGATCAGAAGAATGCCGGTCTCTGGAATGGCAAAGGTACACTACTCCTGGCGCTGGGGCGAATGGAAAACGCACTAGGATGTTTTGATAAAGCTTTACAGTTTTCAGTAGACTTGCCAGTGGTTAAAGCCACTTATTGGCTTAACAAGGGGAAAGCATTCTATACGCTAGAGCGCTATCAAGACTCTCTCGATGCTTTACAACAATCTCACTTACTTTCACCTTCCGCTGAGAGTGATGCCGGTATTGTGGCCTGTAAGGATCGCCTCGCAGAAGAGGTGTCTCCATCTTACTAGAGACACTATTACGACATCCAGACCTTGTCTCTGCGCGTACTCAAAACGAATAATCACCTAGTGCTAGATATAAGCCATGCCAACTATCATTCATTGGTTTCGTCGTGATCTCCGCCTTTTTGACAATCCTGCCTTTACTGCCGCAAGTTGCATCAGTCAAGGATCTGTTATTCCTCTCTTTATCCTTGATGATGCCGCTCTACAATCGTCACGCACCAGTGCTGCCCGTGTAGCTTTTATGCTCGATTCCCTTCGTGTGTTAGATGAGGCACTTCGCGCACACAGTAGCCGCCTCATTGTGCGACATGGCGAGCCTGGACGCTGCATTGCACAATTGCTCGATGAGACAGACGCGGCAGGTGTATACTGGAATCGTGATTATTCTCCCTTTGCCCGCCGGCGTGATACTTCCGTTAAAGAGATGTTAGATGGACGTGGTGTTGATGTTCAAATATACAAAGATGCAGTCATTTGGGAGATTGATGACATTCTAACAAAGAACAACACGCCATACACTGTCTATACACCATACTCCAAACAGTGGCGTGCACGTGTTGAGAGCGATCTCGATGTATTGGAAGAACTAGCGCCATCCGAGATTCAGCCAGTGCCAGACAAGATTGGCTCAAACGCCATTCCATCAGCCGCTGATCTGGGTTTCTCAACTGAGCAGTCGTTACCGTCTGGTGGCGAAAAAGCTGCACTGGAGCAACTCAATAGATTTGTTCAGTTTCAAAACACTTTGGGTATCCAGGGATATGACGAACAGCGCAATTTCCCAGCCAGATCAGCAACATCACGTTTGTCGCCCTATCTTCGTTTTGGGTGTATTGCGCCACGTACCTGTCTCCGTGCAGCACACGGCGCTGGTGCACAGCAGAGCGGCGCTCATACCTGGATTGGTGAACTGGCATGGCGTGATTTTTACTATCAGATTCTGTATCATTTTCCCCATGTGCTCCAACGGTCCTTCAAAAGCGTTTACAATGGGATTGAGTGGGAGAATAACGAGGCATTTTTTGCGGCGTGGTGTGAAGGGCGCACTGGCTATCCTATTGTTGATGCAGCAATGCGACAATTGACTACAGAGGCCTGGATGCATAATCGAGCACGTATGATCGTTGCCTCGTTTCTCACCAAAGACTTGCTGATCGATTGGCGTTGGGGTGAACGGTATTTCATGCAACAACTCGTCGATGGTGATCATGCGTCAAACAACGGTGGTTGGCAGTGGGCAGCAGGGACGGGAACTGACGCTCAACCGTATTTCCGCATATTTAATCCTGTCAGCCAGAGTGAGAAATTTGACCCACAGGGCGAATACATTCGTCACTATATCCCGGAACTGCAAAACGTCTCGACCAAATTCATTCACGAACCATGGAAAATGCCAAAGGACATCCAGAATAAGGTTGGGATACAGCTTGGTCGTGATTACCCAATGCCTCTGGTTGATCACGCAACCCAACGCCAACGTGCATTAGAGATGTACAAACGTGCTCGTGCAGATTGAGCATATGTGGTATTAAGATATCTCAAGTAAGACAAGTTGCTTTTGATTTCTGATAAAATAGTTGCGAGTTTTATCGTACAGTGCTATATTTAACGTATACAACAATAAGACTAGTATTTTTACTTTTGTAATATTACTAGCTGTACGAAACTATTTAACTGTACATTGACAGCGACATATAGTATGACATTTTATGTTGTATATGAATTGTTTTGAAGCAGAAAGTGTAAAACAATTTAGATGCACTGCGTCATAACAGTGTGTATTTCTGTTTTCGAGAGACATGTTCATATCATACATGAGAAGTAGTACAGTATGAGAGTATAGGTGCAAAGTAAGCTTTGCGAAGGCACCATGTTGGATCTGGCTTTACTATGGCTTTCTCTCTGCTATGTACAACTATATAGCGCTGACCTAATCTCTAATCGAAGGAGCGAATTGAATCACCGATGACAAACGACAGCAATCGCCCCGATGTCGCCGTATTCATCGACTTTGAGAATGTTTACGTTAGTGTCCGTGATAAGTTCGATGCCAACCCAAATTTTGAAACGATTATGGAACGCTGTGAGGAGCTTGGACGCGTTGTAATCGCTCGTGCGTATGCGGACTGGTATCGCTATCCCCGTATTACGAGTGCGCTCTATGCAAACGGTGTAGAGCCGATGTATGTTCCAACGTATTACTATGATCGTGAAATGGGCCGTACCGGACGAGCTATTAAAAATAGTGTTGATATGAACCTTTGTGTCGATGCTATGAAAACGCTTTTTACCAACACAAACATTGCAAAGTTTGTACTGGCTACTGGTGACCGGGATTTTATCCCACTTGTGAACACGATCCGCCAACAAGGCAAAGAAGTTATTATTATTGGTATTGGTGGTGCTGCGTCGGCCCATCTGGCGCAGAGCGCTGATGAATTTATTTTCTACGAATCACTTCTCGGCAAAAAGACCGATCCGCTTCTCCCTGATCAACCAACAACAAAGAAACACTCGAGAGAACAAACGAACGGGTCATCCAATGGGTTGGCAAAGCAGCCCGAACCTCCAGTTCAGTCAACCGATAATAAGCAGACTGATGTGTACGACGTGTTGGTTCGTGCTATTCATCTTGCACGGGAACGTGGTTATGTCTGTTCTTTTGGTTCGCTTAAGTTGTTGATGAAGGAATTGATGGGGGGAGAATTCAAGGAAGGCCATTATAAAGACGGGAATGGAAAACCGTTGACGAAGTTCAAAGACTTTGTCATGGAAGCTGAACGTCGTGGGAAAGTTCAAGTCTTTACGAATGGCACTGTCAACGAGATCTTTCTCCCTGGTGAGGATCCTTATCAGCTATCACAGTTTGCACAAGATCTCAAAGATACGGGTACCAACAAATATCCGGCAGGTGATGCAGACCGTGGTAATCGTAATGCTCCAATTGGTCGTTCACGACGCCGGCGTCGTCCACGACGTAGTCGTGATGAGACACCAGAGATTGAGGAGCAGCATCAACCTACTGATATAGCTTCAGATAGTGCATTGCAGGATGAGTCCAGTGTTGAGGCTGAAGAAACAGCAGCATACACCGAACCAGCAGCAGTGGAGCAATTTGATTATATCCCTATGGATGTACCGCCTTTTGTGGAGTCACCAGATGCACCACCTGTTGATCAAGTCTTTGAGGACCTGCTTGAGCGGATTGAGCAGGAAAAAGTAGCGAAAGCAGCACGTGAGTCTCTGGATTTGCCAGCTGTTGAAAATGCCTCATCGAAAGCATCAGAGGAGCAGTTAACCAGTGAAGAGTCCTCTGATCTACAAAGTGATCCAACGCTTGCAAGTGCACCATTTACGGAAGACGAATGGCAAACGTTGCGCGATGTGATGAAGGAATTCACACGACCTGTCTCATTTGCAAAAATCCACGATACACTCCGTGAAGTGCGTAACCGTGATGAGACTGGTATTGTACGCACCAACGAGGAATTACGAACATTGGTCAAGCAAGCTATCAATAACGGTATGTTTACGCGTACTGGCAAGGGGAGTCGGGTTACCTATCAACTTGCAGAATCTCTCCCTGAGGCAGGAATAGCAACGGATGCTGGTGCAGAAACTGAGAATCTTCCTGTGTCTGAACTCGCGCAAGAACAGGCCTCTTCATCCGAGGGAGAAGGTGATCAATTTGCAGCGTTGGCCGAGCTATCACCAGAACATCTTATCGAGCCTGCTAGCACCAATGAACAATCAGATACGTCACTGGAAGCTCCTGAACCTGTGGTTGATACGCTTGTTGAAAGTCCTGAGTCGATTGTTGTTGATACGCCCGATACTCAACCCATAGTAGCAGTCGATGAGCAGAAAGAGCTATCTGAAGCACCAGATACTACACAGGAATCTGTTGAGGTAGTAGCGGATAGTATGGTTGTTACGAGCGACGATGAAGCAGTTGCCACTACTGTTGTTGAGGCTCCGGCAAAACCCAAGCGCCGTACCCGTCGCAAGAAGGTCGAAACAACGGCTGACGTAGCACCTGCTGTAGAGGGTGTGGAAACAGACGCAGTTTCTCCTGAGGCTCCGGCAAAACCCAAGCGCCGTACCCGTCGCAAGAAGACTGATGAAGTCGTGGCAGAGGCATCAGTGAGTGCGGTTATATCTGCGGAAGAAACGGTTGCTGAGGCTCCGGCAAAACCTAAGCGACGTACCCGCAAGCGTGTTGCGACCAAAGTCTCAGATGCACAAGAAACGACACCTGTCGACGATAAGATGGCAGTGGTTGCTAATGAGGAAGCCCAAACAGAAACGACAGAGTAATTTCGCCTTTTATAGCATATAGTCATGTCATAGCAAGTCGTGCAACAGCACGGCTTGTATCTTTTGTCGATTAGAAAGACGAATTGTGCTGGAAACAGATTTTTGATCTTCTGAAGAGACATTGTAAGGGTTTTATAGGTGTGTGTTATAATACACGACGCTTAATAACCACTACTGATAGATGCTTGAGCAAAACGTGGGTTTAGATATTGCCATCAAAATTTGTGGACTATCGACTTCTGCGCATGCCATTGCGGCTGTAGAGGCAGGTGTAGACATGATTGGCCTGATGTTTGCGCCATCACGTCGCCAAGTGTCTCCCAAACAGGCAGCTATGCTTACCGAGGCTGTTCGTAGCTACCAACGCCATATGAGTGTCGAAAAACGAGTATCTTTTGTTGGTGTCTTTGTCAACGAGGATGTTGCACATATGGCAAGTATTGCTGACTACTGTGGCCTTGATAGTATTCAACTTAGTGGTGATGAGGATGTGTCTATTGTGGGCCGCCTGCCAAATCAATATGATGTTATCAAGGCAATACGTTTGACTGACGCGGTGACAGAGCGTCAATGGTTAACCATCGATAGGCAGGTGCGCTTTTTAGTAGATGCCCATGTTGCTAATTCGTATGGTGGTTCTGGTGTTACCGCTGATTGGGCCAAGGCAGCCATTGTGGCACAGCAGCATGAGATCCTATTAGCTGGTGGCCTATCTTCCACTAATGTTGCTGAGGCAGTGCGAGTTGTCCATCCGTGGGGTGTAGATGTGAGTAGTGGTGTGGAAAGCAATGGGATAAAAGATGCAGCAAAGATTCGCTCGTTTGTAGCAACCGCTCGTACTATGAGTGGATCACTATAGAGGTATGCATACATTTCGTTCAACGTTCAACTGGATTATTCGTATAGGTATTGTCGCTTATATAACACGCTGGGTTGTCATCCATCTACGGCGCGTGTTGTTATTACCCACGAGACATTCCACTGCCCCGATTACACCATTCGATGTGATTCCTGGTATACGGCGGGTGGTGATCAGCGATTTGCATTTGGGCGGTGGTGACCGTCTTGATGATTTTGAGTCGGATGATGAACTTGCAGCCTTTTTTCGATACTTTGCCCTAATGGATGAGCCCATTGAGCTTATACTGGCCGGTGATATCTTTGAGTTTTTGCAGGTTCGTGCTCCTGATATTGGTGACTATGAATGGTCAGAAGAGGCCGCCAGACGCAGGCTCTTAATTATGTTGTCGGCCCATCCTGAACCTATTGCAGCATTGCGAGAATTTGTGCAGCGCCCTGATAATCAATTGACGATGCTGATTGGTAACCATGATTTTGAACTTCACTACGCATTAGTCAAATCAGCGTTTTGTCAGGCGTGCGGGCTGACAGATATTGATCCTCGTATTCGTTTTGGTACTACATATGAAGGTGGCGGTATTTATCTGGAGCATGGAAATCAATTCGATCCATGGAACCGCTTTGTGCATTTTGATGGCATAAGTGAGCCATTCGAGGTTGTTCGTGGCACACGTTTGGTAAAGGATGTCATTAACGTCCTTGAAGACGACTCGCTGGAGTTTGCACCATTAATTGATAATGTGAAACCATCGTCGGTGCTTTATTGGTATGTGTTGTCGCTATCGCGTCTTCGTAGACCTGAAGTGCGTCGTTTTGTGATTCGGGCATTGTTATTGATGTTTCGCTCAGTTGCGCTACCACTGACCTATCGAAAACGCCCGGTATTGGAAGTTCGTGAGGAGTTACTAGGAGCACCCGGTGAAACGCTCCAGCGCGAGGTTGCCCTACAGACGGTGTATGAAGCCGATGAGGAGTTACGCCAGGCGGCAGCAACCAATTATGGTGGTATCGAACCGGAAGTGCAGCTACGGCAGCGGGTAAAAGTTCCCAAAGCACTCATACAGACAATGTCGCGTCGATTTGGACGAAACAACGAACCACCTGACCAAGTACTACACCGTATTGAGCGCGAAGCGGAAATTCAAATGCAACGTGAGATAACAGAATTCAAAGGTGAGGTGCTACGTTCAATGGCACGTATTGCGACGAGTCCGCGCTATGGCCACAATCGTCTATTTATCTGTGGTCATACACATGGTGCGCAGGTGGTGCCGTTGAATGATCGACAGATCTATATTAATACCGGGACATGGACAAAAATTGTACGTGATATTGTAACAATGCAATATGACAGTCGACGTTTTCCCTTTCTCGATATACAATATTCAGGAAGTCCTACTGAACCAGAAGGGCGTCTGATGTTGTGGCAAGGCAATGCATTGCCACCAACCTTATGGAGTGAGACCGAAGAGATTGAAGATGCCACACCAGAGGCACAAACTTCTGGAACGGCATAGTATGAATGTATGGATTAAATGATGACTCGTTTGTATTCTGAAATGGAGGAGTAACCATGAAAGGTTTTGTACGTTTTATCGGTATTCTTGCGTTGGTCGGTGTAGCAGTTGTGCTTTTTCGTATTGTGAAGCAATATCGTGAAGATAGTGTCTTCGACCTTAGCCCAACCACTAGTTCGGGAGGAGATTTTGGTTCTGGTGGTAAACGGAACATTAGCCCAGAGTTGCTGGCCATTCTGGCTGATCCTGGCGACAAAGGTCCAGTTGAATTGATGACTGATGGGGAAGGCAAAGAGTGGTTGATTAACCGACGCAATGGATTCCGTTACCCGGTTGAGGATGGGATTCCCATTATGTTGCTCGAGGAGGGTGAGAAAAACAAAGACGAAAGCCTGATCGCTAAGTAGGTTTATGTTCGTGTGTTCATGAGGGAGAGCTATAACCGCTCTCCTTCTTGTTTTTCGGGGCGCACGCTTTTCGCTTTTCTTTGTGTATGCTGCACCACTCAGGTGTTAAATAGCTACTGATTGCACACCTTCTGATAGAATAAAGAGTGTATCTCATGGCACAAGCGACGCAGACGTCGTTTCGAACGGTTGATATTGAGCGACAGGGTTATGGTCGACGTTATACAGGGCTCTTTGTTGATGAGGTGAGTCGTGAAGGCTTTTCCATAGACTTTACCAATATGTACACACGACCTAATATGATTGATATCCAACCCCACGATACGGTTCGTTGGCGAGATGGAGAACGCTTAGTAGAAGGAACTATCGTCGCAGTACAGCGTGAAGATAACAGACTTTATGCAACTGTTGAGAATATTGTGCTATTACCTCTGGACGCTTTTTTCCCCTAGCTGATGTGTGTGCTGCTGTTCCTCAGATGTGTTTTGGATAAACCAGAGACATAGTGCTACCCCTATGAGTGTCATGGCGGCACCAACCAATCCATTCGCACTTATGCCATATGATCGCCATAATGGTTCTGCGATCAGTGAGCCAATCGCTCGTCCTCCCCCGATAGCTGCTGCACCCAGCGCGAGAATGAACCCCCGTGCTGATGGTACGAGCCCAGAACCCAGTGGAAAACTTGATACAATGGCAAATTCAAAACAGATACCAAAGAGAAAGAAAAGGAGCAGAAAGGCAAACCAGTTGCCATCACTTAATGGTAGTACAGCGAGCATAATAGCTGTAGCAATAAACCCAAACACGACGGTGCGCTTCTTGCCAAAACGATCAACAAGAAAGGCAGATGCCAACGCGCCGATCAATTCGGCGACACCCAGTAGTGCAAAGACTTGTCCAAGCTGGCCCTCGGTCGCACTAAAGCTTGTTTTAAGCCATGTTCCATAGACCACAAAGATAAGATCGACAGCACCAAGCGCTAGTACGAGCAACCCAACGAATGCTAAGACATAGGGCAGGCGAAGGGTTGTATGCCAAGGCATTTGAGATGACGTTGTTGGTAGTGTGGTTGTTGGTTGCTGTGGTGTCGTAGGAATAGCAACAAACATAGCTATTAAGGCAACAATACCAGCGATGAAGAGAATGCCGAAAACAGGTGTTGGGTTTTGTGTGCGCTCCACCAGTAACATTAGTGGTGCAATACCAAGAAAGGCAGACCCGGCCCATGAGGTTTCAAAAAGCCCCAGTGCAAAGCCTCGTCGCTCATATGATGTGCGTTTACTCAGATAGGTCTGGGCTGCTGGTTGATAGAGCGTTACGGAAAGCCCAACAAATGCATATCCAATCAGAAAGAGGGCAAACGTAGAAGAGAACGCGCAGAGTGCGGTTCCTATGCAGAATAAGACTACCCCCCCTGCCATGATATTACGTTCTCCCCGTGTATCGATAAGAATACCGCCAAGAGGGCTGGCGAGTGCGGTGATAACTTGAACAGTTACAAGAATACTAATCGTTTGAAGACTAACATTCAAGAAACCTGACAAAAATGGTAGAAGCGGATAAAGAATGCGGTATGCAACATTGATCACAAGTCGGCTGGCCGTAATAATGATTAATTGCCATGGTGTCAGTGTGGTCGTTGCAATAGATTGATGTTCTGTCATAGTTGTATCGTCTTCATCCTCATCCTCAACCACCATCATCCGTTTCAGTTATTGGTTTGTTTGTTATGTGTAACTCTTCTTCCAGCATGCGGATCTGGTTTTCTGCTTCGATACGCCACGAGGCATCTTCTGTAAGTGTGAGGTAATGGCGCAGATCAATCAAAGCGGCATGTGGATCGCCATGGAAGCGCTCAAACAACCCCCGCTGGAGGTAGGGGTTGGGCCAATCTGGCGAAAGCTCGATAGCTTTGGTCATGTCAGCGATGGCTGCTTGATGATCTCGCAATTCGCGGCCTCGTATTAAGCCACGACGGTAGTAGACTTGTGCCAACTGTGGGCAGAAGTGGAGTGCGTGACTAAATGAGTTGGTTCCCGCACGATAAAATGATTGCTCTGATGTTCGAATACCCCAATAGCACAAACTTAATCCCCATCCATACCACATGTATGCAAGTGCTTTTTTCCAGGGTGGAACTGAGTCGAAAGTCGGTTGATCCAATGGAGCCCTCCCTGTAACATTGATCTGTTTCCAGTGTACCTTTTGGTAGTCAGCCTGCGTATTATACTGATTTATGATAACAAAAGAAAGCTTCTTCTAATATATCTGAGGTGTGGTAGAGGAGTGACATTTTGTATATGTATAGTTGAGGAGGTCTATGATGACATCTGAAGAAATGCAATCTGTTGATTCTGGATCTGTAGTAAGTTTGCGTGAGATAACCAAGGAGACTGTGCGAGATATTCTCAAACTCAAAGTTGCCCCTGAACAAGAGGACTTTGTTGCTCCAAACGCGGTGTCTATTTCGCAAGCCTATTTTGAGAAGGCCGCCTGGTTTCGTGCTATTTATGCTAATGAAACACCAATTGGGTTCGTCATGCTCTATGATGATTCTGCGAAACCGGAATACATGTTATGGCGTTTTATGATTGATGCACGATTCCAAAAGTTTGGTTTTGGTCGTACTGCACTTGAGCTCATTATTACACACGTTAAAACACGACCAAATGCAACAGTGTTGTTCACTAGCTGTGTTCCAGGTGATGGAAGCCCGTGTCCCTTCTACGAAAAAATGGGTTTTGTCGACACAGGAGAGATAGATGAGGATGAGAAGGTGTTACGCTATGATTTTTAGTGGTGGTTGCACGTTTTTGTCACAACCTGGTTTTGTTAGGTGCTCAAAATCGTCTATGAAATGATTAGAGATTGAAAGTCTTTGATTATCACCATATTGGCTTCCTACACAGCCATACGATACAATGGTTGAACGATAGAGAGGGTCGTGTGTTATGGTTTAGGAGTATCAGCCATGGGTGCATTTTGGGCCTACCTCACCAATGTTCAAACGACACTACCCACCGTAAAAAACTGGAAAGTTTGGTTCTTTAGTGGTATTGGGTTGCTGTGTGGTAGTCTTTTTCTGATCTTATATCCATCATACTACATTCAGGTACTAGAAGAATCTGAGCGTAATTATGTCTGGCTTACTGTTGCTTTTCTTCAAGCAGTTGCTATTATTTTAGTGTCACTTTTTATAGGAATATGGCAACCATCGAGCTTGGCTACTCGTGTTGAACAACGTCGAGGTCGTATTTTAAATACTATTGTTTGTATCATAATGGTATCTATAGGTTCAGGCTTATGGTTACAACTTGATATCTATCGAATGCCACTGGTAGCACTAAATTATGTGAATCAGATTGTCTTTATGAGCCAGATAGTTTGGCTTACACGAAAAGGTAATGTTTATATTGGTGC
>JBCDFA010000254.1:0-11512 GCA_039178835.1 Chloroflexota bacterium | reverse complement strand
CCAAGGGCAACTGCACCACCAACCACCACGATCTTTTCAAAGAGTGGATGCTGCCTGAGCGCAGTCGTGGTGCGTGTTATGTATGAATTATAGGAACGAGTACTCACAATACCCCATTATGCTAGTAAATTACTACATTGGGTGCCCTCTGTTTGCATTGTACTACAAAACTTCGCAGACACCAACAACGTTTGTATCAACCAAACGTTGGGTATTGTACAGGCATTGTGGCTTTTTGACGACCATATAGATCATACGGTGTGTAGCAGAGTGATACACGTATGGATACAATGTTGTACGAGTTGACGAACGCATAGCCATCTCCTATACTCCGCAACTACAACTATTTTGAGAAAGGAGCCTTGCAATGGGCCGTTCAATACGTATTACCGTGTGGAACGAATATCGTCATGAACAATCAGAGCAACACCCTGCCCGTAAGATATATCCAGAAGGCATTCATAATGCTATTGCTGAAGGACTCCGTGTCGAGTCAGATTTTGAGGTCCGAACTGCAACATTGGACGAGCCAGAGCATGGCCTGACCGATGATGTGCTGGCCAATACTGATGTGATGACATGGTGGGGACATGCGGCACATGGTGAGGTGCGTGACGACATCGTAGCGAAAGTGCACCAGCGTGTGTTAGAGGGCATGGGCCTGATCGTGCTTCATTCCGGTCATTTTGCCAAGATCTTCCAACGCCTGATGGGTACAACGTGTGATTTGAAGTGGCGTGAGGGGAATGATCACGAACGTTTATGGGTGGTGGAGCCAAGCCATCCCATTACGCACGGGTTGGGAGAATATATCGATATGGGGCCAGAGGAGATGTATGGCGAGCGTTTTGACATCCCTGCGCCAGAGACCTTGGTTTTTGTGAGCTGGTTCAGTGGTGGTGAGATCTTCCGTAGTGGGTGCTGCTATACACGCGGACGGGGTAAGATTTTCTACTTCCGCCCTGGCCACGAGACCTATCCTACCTACTTCAACGCAGATGTGCGTCGGGTCATCACCAATGCAGTGCGTTGGGCGGCTCCGTCTGATGGACCTATTCCTGTTTTTGGCAACGCACAACCGTTAGAGAAATGACGAGATCGTATCGGATAGTAGTTGACATAAAAAGTGGCTACATAACTGTGTAAAAGATGTGGCCACTTCATCACATGTATGTCGGGAGTGTTTGTTATTGCCGAGGACGTCCTGCAAGCAACAAATCGACTTGTTGCTCTTTGCCATCACGAATAAGTGTAAACGTGATCGTATCTCCGACAGTGGTTTCCAATTCAAGATAACGAATCAGATCATCACTATTGAGGATTTGTTGACCATCAACAGCGATAATAATGTCTCCGTTCTCAGGACTAAGGCTAAGTTCATCGTTTGATTCAGCAGCGCGTAGCCCGGACCTGTCAGCGGGGCTATTATTCTGTACAGCGGTCACAAGCACTCCCTGTTCAATGGTCAGGTCGTGTTGTTGGGCGTAGCGTGGCTCAATAGTGAACATGCCAATACCCATCCACGGATGCTCATAGAGGCCATTACGGATCAGTTCAGGAACAACGCGCATGACTGTGTTGGAAGGCACGGCATAGCCAACTCCCTCAAACGCTCCTGATTGACTGCTGATAGCCGTATTCACACCAATCACTTCGCCCTGTATGTTGAGTAGTGGTCCACCAGAGTTGCCAGGGTTGATAGCAGCGTCTGTTTGAATGATGTTGGGGATGGAGAACCAGCCACCCTGTGCGCTTTGGGGCCCGCGAATAGCACGTCCAACTCCGCTGATGACACCAACCGTTAAGGTATTGCGGAGTTGGAAGGGATTGCCAATGGCGACGGCCATCTGCCCAACTTCAACGCGCCCCGAGTCCGCAGTGGATAATGGTGCCACATCGACGGGAAGTCGTTCGACTTTTAGCACGGCCAGATCACTACCTGCATCGCTTCCTACTAATTCAGCAGGAATAATTTCTCCATTGGCGAAACGGAGTTGGTATTCTGAGCCATTTTCTATTACATGGTGATTAGTGACAACATGCCCCTGATTATCGTACAAAAAACCAGAGCCGTGACCAAAAGCAAAGTCTTGCACAGGAAGACCTTCTATCGGTGGATGAGCACCAATAACTTCAATACTTACTACAGCAGGATTGGCACGACTAAACAATTCAACCATGACTTGTTCTTCTGCTGCTAAGGCTTCGATGGTTTCTGGCGGCAATGTTGGTACTGGCTCAACATCACTAATTGGAACAGCAGGTGTGTTGGTTGCCTGTGGGAAAGGTTCGTCGGGCTCTGTCGTTTGAGATGCTGGCGCAATACCTTCAGCCCGTGTATTACCTGAATCCCGCGTCATTTCGAGAATATCACTCATCGAACAACCAGTCAGCAGGAGTAGCAGACTAAGAGCTATCAGAAAAGATTTATTCAAAAACCGCATACTACGTTTCCCTTCCAGGTTGTGTCTTCTATCGTGACAATTTACTGTACATGTGATGTACGTAATTGTAAGCCTGGCCAGATTGAACAGAAAAACAACCCAGCTACAAGACCTGCCTGCATGCCGTTGAACAGCAATACTGTCAATGGTGCCGTACTCCACAGCGTAATCTCAAATACCCATAGCAGAAAAGGCAGGAGTGTAATACCCAGTCTTACTAACCAATGCCAACTCAAAAAGGCTCGGATTGCCCGATAGAGAGGGTTTTGTACTTGTGTACGAGTAACATGTTGAAACAGAAACCAGCCACCCCATAGCCCAATGGTAGCAGCCCAACAGCGCACACAGACACCCATAGGGAATGCAAAGAGGTAGTAGGATTTTGTAGGAGTAGGACAAATGTAGTGTGAGAGCATACTGTGTGCAAATGCCCCCGTATCGGCAATAAAAGGCAGACCAGTTGCTTGAAACAACGGTGTAATAATTGGCCCGAAAAAGAGAATCGCAAGAAAGGTCTTCAGTGGCCAGGTAGGCCATACACCATTTGGGAGTGGTGTTGTTGGATAGTATGTGTTCATGAACGAGCTATATTCCTAGGTATCTTCTGAAGGTAGGACATAATGTCGACGCAAATGCCGTAAGCGCTTGTATATCCGTGGCAACATCAATAGTTTATCAGTGGTGGTCAGATGTGCCCGTTTGGTAAATACATCATAGTCATTTACTTCAATCTTCGCAAGGATGCCCCGATACACTTCGGCGGCGGCACTCACCGAGAATTGACTATCGCGATTGAGGAGCGCAATTCCTGGCCAAGCTTCTTCATACAGCGTGTGTGCTCGGTCGATTTCAAAACGCATCAGTGCACGAAATCGATCATCCATATGACCTTGCAAAATATCCTCATCACAGAGATCAAAATGTGCCAGATCTTCCTGTGGGAGATAGATGCGCCCGCGTGCAGCATCCTCACCGACATCACGCAAAATGTTGGTGAGTTGCAAGGCAATACCAAGGCTAATGGCATATGGTGTCGCACCCTCGTGATGACCTGTGATATGCATAGTCACTAATCCGACAACTGAGGCCACACGATAACAATAGAGCCATAGGTCATCGAATGTGGCATAGCGATTGACCGTTAAGTCCATAGCGACACCAGCTAAAAGTTCATCAATAAGGTAACGTGGGATGTTGTAGCGTGTTGCCGTATCGTGCCATGCAAGCAAAACGGGATTGTCAGGAGGTGGGCTATCTGCTTGAACTAGGGTAACCCATCGCGCAAGTGTATGACGTACTTCGTTTTGTGCTTGGTCAACGAGGTCATCACTTGTGCGGCATAGCGCGTAGAAGGCTCTTACAGCTTCGCGTTTTTTAGCAGGCAAAAAGTATGATCCTAGCGAAAAGCTGCGCGAATGTTTATGGATAATATCAACACAAATACGGTAGGATTCATCCAATGACACATGTGATAGTTCGGCAGGTAAGTCGTCAACGTGGATGGTTCGATCATGCTCAGATGGATGACACAATGACTCGAGCAAAGCGGTGGCTTCTCCTGGAGGTACTTGGCGCATACCGTGGACTGGCAAAGCCCAATGTCTAGGATGAGTGATGGTCAAACCTTGTTCCTTCTAATATCAGATGCCGATTCTGCTTTATCGGCGTGAATCCAAAGCAAATACCACATGAAGCAGCTTCAATCGACATAAACTGCCTATTGGCCACGGACCTAGTGTATAAGTGCGATATCACACTCAATTCATCAATCACAACGAAACAAAGGGATTGTGAAGCCATCACGCCGTTTATGACAAACGTACATGATGCACCCTCTTGCTATCACGCTGGTGATGAATATATGTGGTGTACACTCTGAGTCTGAAGCCAAAGCATGTAATAGAAACCAAAGACAGCCTGTTCGTGATGGTATCCTTGGTACAGTTAGCTTCTGAGTTTTAGATAGCTGCTTTGGAAAATGATACGGCTATGATTCGATAGTGGATGTCGGGTTTCGTCCGAGAAGATCGGTAACTGCATCACCCAGTTCACGTGCATTCTGCCCGAGGAAGATCCCAGGCATTGTTTCCCGTAGCTCGGGAATTGAATTGAACACCCATCCGCCATATCCAACAGGGAGGTGTGGAAATGAACCTTGTAGAGCTTGCGCAACTTCAGCAAGTTGTGCGGCTGTTTCAGGCATAGAAGCCGAGAGACATACCAGATCAGGACGGAGCACTCGTACTGCTTCAATTAAATCAGGAAGCGGCATTTGAGGGCCGAGGTATATTACCTTCCATCCACGCCTGGCGAGAAACAACGATATAATCAACGTTCCAAGATCATGCAATTCGTCAGGAGCACAGGCAACTAATACTTTTGCTCGTGGCTCGTCTGTATCAAACATGTTGAGCAAACTCGACAATTTGCGACGAACAAATTGGGTTGAGTAATGCTCAACTGCAACATTGATCTCACCGTGATGCCAACGCTCACCAATATCAACCATTGCGGTTTGCACCATCTGAATAAGTACGTCTTCAAATGGATGCATGGCAAATGTTTCGGACAATATTTGATCTGCCCGTGCACCATCAAAACTGATCAAGGCATTTGTGAAATCATCAACAAGACTTCCGAGACCACGAGGCTCTTTTGAAGGAGTAACGTATTTTGGAAGGGTTTCGTTGACTTCCTCATCAAGGGATTGATTAAGCAACATCACTGCTTGACTGATGTTCATTCCCTCTGCAGTACGATCACGCAGCCATCGAATGATGGCAATATCACGCTCAGAATACAGACGATGACCTCCAGTTGTGCGTTGTGGTTGAGGTACTTTATAGCGCCGTTCCCAAGCACGGAAGGTGTCTGCTGGAACCTCGGTTTCGCGGGCTACCGCTTTTGTATTAAAGACCGGTGTGGTCGAAAGTTTGTTGAGGGACGATGGACTCCCCAATGTAACACTACTTTCTACGATTGAGTTACAAATTTACAACTCGTACAAGTTCATAGTTTATCATGATGCACAGAATATGTCAATAAATTGCACAGTATTGAATCGCCATCTTAGCCGATGTCCGTTGTTGGAATATGAGGAGGTGTGGGGGTTTAAGGTATAGCTCAATTAGTACTTGAATGTGTCATCCTAAACTATGATACCTCGTTTTCTGTAGTGAAACTAGTGCCATGAAACAATAGAACAACACCATATTGATGGTATGTTGTTATATGCAAACCAGATCGCTCGAACAACTCTTGGATATCTGATTGGTTGTAGAAGACAATGCCTCCAGTGCCAAGAATGGACTGAATTATTTTGCCATGCGGTGATAAGGCTTGGGTGAGACACATGATTGCAAACCGCCCCTGTGCAATGAGAGTACGTTGCATTTCTTGGAGACAGGTTTGGACATCTCCAATCTCATTAAGCGATCCACCCATCACTACGCCTTGGCTGATGTTATCGATAATGGGGAGTGATTGCACCTCTGCTCGAATGTAGCTGATTCGCAATCCTGCTTGATGTGCACGTTGGCGTGCCTCACGTAGCATCGGTAGAGAATGATCAATACCAATAACGTGGCCATCTCCAGACCCCATTGCTTGTGTGAGTGCGCGGGCATATAATCCATTTGAGCAAGCCAAATCGAGGTAAAGACCTCCTTGTTGTGGCTCTATTGGATGGACAATGAGTGGGAGTTCGTCACGATAGGGGAGGTGTTTATTACCAATAATCGAAAGAGCAAAAGGCCTCCAGAGACGTTCGTATCCCCAAGCGGTTAGTGGTAATTCATTTGTTATTTGTGCTGGCGTTTTCGGCTGAGGAAAGCCAAGAAAGTCAGCAATGCCATGATGGATTGGATAGATTTGTTGGCAAGTGCGACATAACAGTCGCCCAGTAATAATTTCTTGATCTTGTACGACGATCGGGTCTTCAATAACAAGTTTAGTACAACAATGAAGACATTGTAGATAAGGTAATGCGTTATAATACACGTTTGTGCTGATCTATTGCTATGTTTTATCTCTATACTATACGCAATCATCATGAATTGGATCTTCACATGGTATCGAAGAGATCACTGAGTGTGCCATGGGCACGTTCAAGTGCGGTAGTATTCAACTCACCACGTTCTATCATTCCTAAAAAGACAGTGAGAATATGTGGGTCAAATTGTGTTCCGCTTCCTTCCCACAAGCGGTTAGTAGCTTCTAGTTCACTGAGTGCAGCACGATATGGGCGATCTGTGGTCATTGCATCATACGCATCGACAATTGAGACTATTCTTGCACCAATTGGAATTTCTTCACCTACCAATTGATCTGGGTATCCCGTTCCATCCCAGCGCTCATGATGCCCACGTATGATGGGGGCGACATCACGGGCAAAACGCATGGGCGAGATAATACGCTCCCCAATTTCGGGATGTTGACGCATTTGAAGTTGCTCTTCGGGGGTCAATGAGCCAGGTTTGCATAAGATTGACTCGCTCACACCTATTTTACCAATATCGTGGAGAAATCCGCCATAACGAATAGCTTGTACCATAGCATCACTCAGCCCGCAAGCACTGGCAAGCTGTTCGCTGTAGATACTCATTCGACGTATATGCCCCTCTGTGTAGGGGTCCTTTTCTTCAACGGCTAATGCCATCATAAAAATAACATTTTCTGTACGATCCAACTGATCAGTAAGGCGCTTGAGCCGTAATTGTGAGCGAATACGAGCACGTAAAATACTTGGTTCAAATGGTTTTGAAAGAAAATCGTCTGCTCCTGACTCAATCCCACGTGTCCGATATCCATAGTCATCTTGACCAGTTAACATAGTGATCGGTATAAGTGCTGTCTCTTCATTCTCTTTGAGTTGTTGACACAACGTGAAACCATCCATCCCTGGCATGACCACATCAAGCAAGATAAGATCTGGTGGGCTGAGTCGTATCTTCTCTAATGCTTCAACCCCGTTGGTGGCTGTTATTACTTGATGCCCTTCGCGTGTGAGGAAGCGAGAAAGGAGTTCTACTATGGCTATTTCGTCATCAACAACTAGTATTTGTGCACGCATGCGTGCATCCTCCTATGAACGTACTTCAACACATATTATGGTTTTTAGGCACAATTAGTACTATATCGAAATGATACAGTTTTTATAAAACATAGTTATCCAGGACAATACAGTTGAATAAACGCTCACTAATCTCGATGTAATGTTTGAATATGAGTATAAGCCATAACAAGGGCGCTTGGTCGGACGTTACGAGGTCTATCAATAATCGTTATCTACAGAGTATATCAGCAGATGACATCTGATTGAATGGTCTGATATGGCTATTTTGATACATGTACCATAAATTGGTAGGATATTCTCGGCAGTATTTGTGTTTTTCCTCCAGAAATAACAAACCGATCCATATCTCTTATTAAGGAGGTTACATCCAAACCATGCATCACAGGTGGAAGTGCCACCAATTTTGGGCGACTCTTGGCCCAGTTTAGGTGAATCCCGCGGGGATTGTTTCTCTGCCAGTGAACAAGGGCAGCAGCGGCCTGAATGATACCTTTATAAAAAGTTGCTTCGGGCTCACTTGATGCTAGCCAGCACATTTCCCATTGTTCATGGGCATGCCAATAATGTTCCGTGTTAAAAAGACGGATGCCTTCAAGATGCATTTTCTGCATGTCTGCGGAAGTTTCCATTATGGTTCACACATTAATATTGCGGTACATTCGGATCAATGTCAAGCGACCAAGCGTCAATACCACCAAGCATATTGGCGATATTGGTATAGCCAAGCTGGTGGGCAAGATAACTGGCTACACGTTCGCTTCGTATACCTGAGTGGCAGAAAAAAATAATTTCTTCATCATGAGAGAGTGTTGCAAGCCATTGTTGTGATTGACTCATCGGCAAAAGCTCTGCACCGTCAATATGTGCAAGTACATGTTCTTGTACCTCACGAACATCAATAAATCGGACAGAGCTATCCTCAGCAAGTTTTGTTTTGACTTGTTGAGGAGTCAGGTTCTGGTATGTTGCTGGCTCATTAATGGTCATTCAACAGTTGTCATTACATTACAAAAGCTATCTGCCCTATAGACGAGAGATAGCCTTTGTAATGTATTTCAATATCAACGTACAACTACACTTGAAACTTAGACAAATATATGTACGTATTTTCACAGAGAACTGGATGGATCAGAATTAACCGTGGCCACAACTCCCACATCCACCACCAGCATATCCTTCATCATAGCCATCGTAATCTTGTGCAGCTTGGTCATCCTTGGCCTTGAAAGAGTGGCCACATCCACATCCCGACGCAGCGTTGGGGTTGTCGATTTTGAAAGCACCAGCCAACATATTATCTTGTTGGTAGTCAATTGATGCACCACTCAGGTAGCGAGCGCTGACTGGATCGACCATAAGCTGCAATCCGTGTGCCTTCCAGATAGCATCACCCTCTCGAATTTCATCATCAAATGTCATACCATATTGTAAACCGGAACAACCGCCACCAGAAACGAAGACTCGCAAGCCATAGTCTGTCAAATCTTTTTCAGCCATCATTGATTGGAGACGAGCGGCTGCAGTCTCGCTAATCGTGAGTAGTGTGGTGTCTTGTTCCGGCTGAGTCGTAATATCATTTTCAATTACAGTCATAACCTATGCCTCCTCGGCTTGTGTTTGGTCCAAAAGATCGTTTTTCAAGTATAACAAATTCTAAAACATGTTTCTAGTACTTATCCGCCCAATTCCGACATGCCACGTAATGTGGGGAGTACCCCTTCTGGTAATCCGTGTCCCCATGGTTTCGTTGCAACCGCGTGTCGAACTCGCTGTTCGATCTCAGCTTGTGTTGCGCCATTACGAATAGCTGCTCGTAGATCTACTTCATCGTCACGCAACAAACAGAGATGCAATCGCCCATCTGCGGTGAGCCGCATGCGGTTACAGGTGGCACAGAATGGATCGCTCACAGAACTGATAAACCCAAGTTTTCCTGGTGCACCTGGGATACGGTAACGTCGCGCTGAGTCACTGGCTGCCAAGCCAAGGTGCTCCAGTGGTCCGTGGATTTCCTCCAGTTGTGCAATCAGTTCCTCGCTTTTGACCACACCATCCTGGGCGACTCCGGCAACCCCTGTAAGTGGCATGACTTCGATAAAACGCATCTCCCATGGATAGGTGAGTGTTAAGGCGGCTAGTTTGGGAACTTCTTCATCGTTCATCCCGCGCACGACCACTGCGTTGAGCTTGATCGGATGGAGACCGACACGATTTGCCTCTTCAATGCCTTCCCACACCTGCTCAAGCTTTGCTCCACGTGTCATCATACGGAATTTCTGTGGGTCGAGTGTATCGATACTCACATTCACACGATCAAGACCAGCATCTTTAAGTGGTTGTGCAAGCTTTTTCAACCGTAGGGCATTGGTCGTCATGGCAATATGCTCAATCCCCGGTGTGGATTTAATGGCCTGCATAATATCAAGCAGATCGGGACGTAACATGGGCTCGCCACCGGTCAGACGGATCTTGCGAAAGCCTGCGGCAGCGGCAGCACGCACGACGATTAACAATTCATCAGTTGTGAGAAGCTCTGGGCGTGGGGTAAATTGCATACCCACTGCCGGCATACAGTAGACACAGCGCATATTGCAGCGATCTGTAAGAGAAATCCGGAGATAATCTATTCTGCGCCCAAAGGCATCGTGAGCAGGCGCGTCTGTCGCGTATTCAGGTATGGTCTGCTGTGCTTCTTGTGTATAAAGTGGTATTGTGGTTGCTAGATCCTGAGAGTTCATCGCACATCTCTGTTGTGTCGTATCAGACGTCATTGTCAATGGGTATGTTCGGCAACGGTTTCCATTTCAACTACACTAATACGTGCAGCCAGTTGTCGTGCCATACTACGGAATGCCTCAGCATATGCGTCTGGCATATCGCTCAATACTGCTGGTCGCCCATCGTCACCACCCTCACGGATGCTCATGCCCAATGGAATTTGACCAAGCAATGGAATGTCTAATTGTTCAGCTAGTCGTTCTGCGCCACCAGTTCCAAAGATGTCGTAGCGATTGCCGGTGTCTGGTGCAACAAAATAGGCCATATTTTCAACAATGCCGAGTAGTGGGACGTTGACCTTGCGAAACATTGACATGCTCTTGTGGACATCAAGAGTGGCAACGCTTTGTGGTGTGGTAACCGTGATTGCTCCCGTCAACCCAACATTCTGCAACGACTGTGCCAGGGTCAGTGCGATATCGCCAGTGCCTGGTGGCATATCGATGATAAGGTAGTCGAGAGGGGCCCATTGTACCTGATACAAAAATTGTCGTAGCAGTTGCGATACCATGGGGCCACGCCATATGACTGGTTGGCTATCATCAATCATAAAACCGATGGACATCATTTTCAGACCATAGGCCTCTATTGGGATCATCGACGGCTCGCCGTTATCGTCGGTGATGGCGCTGGGTTGAGCCCCCTGAACTCCCATCATCAGCGGAATGGATGGCCCATACACATCGGCATCAACAAGACCAACCCGTGCACCTTCCTGAGCCAGTGCGACGGCGGTATTCACTGCAACTGTTGATTTACCCACACCACCCTTCCCCGCCGATACAGCAATAACGTGACTTACGCCGGGAATAGCAGCCTTGTCAAGAATGCCACCACGAGGGCGTACATTGGCACTCCACTCAATGGTGATGTTTTCTCTGGCAACACTCAGGTGGTTGATGATGGCATCCTCACACTCCTGTTGGATCTGGTCTTTCAAAGGACAGGCAGGCGTCGTCAATTCAACAGTGAAGTTGACATGGCTTCCATTGATTTTCACGTCCTTGATCATCTTACGCGAAACCAGATCACCCCCAAGTTCCGGTTCCTGTACCGTACTGAGCGCCCGGAGGACGTCTTCTTCGCTGATGCCGTCGTTTTTACGGGAAAAGAAGCTCATACATGTGCTCCAAGCCAGGGTAGTGTGACAACACGTTGCTTACTACCATTCTGTTCTTTCTTTGACGGATAACAGATTTTATTATACCATGGTTTT
>JBCDFA010000253.1:0-11732 GCA_039178835.1 Chloroflexota bacterium | reverse complement strand
CGGGGCCTCGAGACACCATTCGGCGCGGCGTTGCTCGATGGTGGCGACCGTGCGTTGGAGCAAGCGTGCCAGCAACGTGGCGACCGTGAGGCGGCCACAGGAACGCGTCAGCGCACTACCAACACGCCACCACGCCAGGAGTGTTGCCTGCGGTTTGGGCAGCTGGGTCCCATTGTTTGACACCCATCTCGTCCATTCCGATAAGGCATCCGGGTGAGCCATCATCTTGCTCCTTATCATTGGTGGTAGGGGTACCGCCATGATATGGGGTTGGGTGGCTCACCACACATACCTACCCCCAAAAGGCTGGTATGTGTGGTGGCGTGTTCAGCGGGGGTGGCGTATTCAGACAAATACGGTAGAATATCAGGTGACGAGTATTCAACGTCAGTTTGATCAATTCGGCACTCGTGCGGGTATTGGCTGGTCTGATGGTGTGACGATCCACGAATATGAAAGACTGCTTACGGCGCGTTTTGGACATGTGCAGCATCAGATTCGCACGGTGATAGCATTGATTACCAAAGCGCGTTATAGTGAGCATGCGCTCTCAACCGACGAAGTACAGCAACTGCGTGATGCATGGCGCTCTATTCGGATGCGAGATCGATAGGAAGGTTGGTTGGTTAGAATGTTACGCTTCTGTAAGACCTTTGTTACGCTTACACAATTTCTGTTCGTCATACTGTCCTTACACAATAACAGAATAGTATCTTGTAAGGATTCTACTCATGTATCATATGCTGGAACAGACTATGAGTAATGAAACAATTTTAGTTGTTGATGATGAACCAACTATTCTTGAGGTGGTTGAGTTGTATTTGCGTCGTGAGGGGTTTCAGGTCATTACGGCAATGGATGGTATGGCGGCACTTCAGGCCTATCGAAAACAGGCGTTTGATTTGATCGTGCTTGATCTGATGTTGCCAGGGTTGAATGGGTTAGAGGTGCTGCGACAGATTCGCTCTGAGCGCGATCTACCCATTATTATGCTGACGGCACGTGGCGAAGAGACGGATCGAGTCGTAGGTTTGGAGTTGGGTGCTGATGATTATGTGACCAAGCCATTTAGTAATCGTGAACTGGTTGCGCGGGTTAAGGCTGTGTTGCGCCGCACCCAGACCAAAGAGGCGGTGCAAGATATATCATCGACGCATACGCTGACCATCGGAGAACTCCAATTGGATACCTCGGCACGAACGGTGATGTTGGCTAGCCAAAGTGTGAGTCTGACGGCGCGTGAATTTGATTTGTTGGCTTTCTTTATGCGTCATCCTGGCCAGGTATTTACCCGCGAACAGTTGTTAGATAATGTATGGGGCTATACGTTTGCCAGTGATATGAGTACGGTCACAGTTCATATTCGTCGTTTACGCGAGAAAATCGAACACGACCCGACCAATCCAATCTTCTTGCAAACGGTTTGGGGTATTGGCTATAAGCTCGAACGTGTGTAATAGTTGAGGAAGCATGATTGTACCAAAAGAAATGAATGTCCAGTTTCGCCGCGCATTTGGTCCGGTACTGGGTGTAAGCCTTTTGTTTATTTTTGGCTTTGCGCTGCTTTTCGCCATTGGATGGATTAACACCCATGGTCAGGATATCGCACAGCTTGTACGTTATCTGCTGATCTCAGGAAGCGTTTCCGTTGGTTTGGTTGTGGCTGCACTCTTCTGGGTACAACGTGGGCTAGGGCGCCTCTGGATTCAGGCGACACTCACGTATATTATCGGTGTAGGTGTGGCAGTGCTCAATGTATTCACGACAGCCGGTTTGATGTTTAGTAGTGATGAGGATTATTGGATACTGACTTTGCTTTTGCTCTTTGCTGCGGTGATGTCGGTTGGGTTGGGGTATATTCTGACCCATACGATTGTTCGGCGTGTTACCGCATTGCACGAGGGTGCCCAGGCCCTGGCAAGTGGTAAGCTCGATACACAGGTTCCTGCTATCGGCCATGATGAGCTGGCCGATCTGGCGAATGAGTTTAATCGGATGGCCGAGCAGTTAGCCCGTAGTTCGGCGGAGCGTAGCCGTCTGGAGTCCGCTCGACGCGATCTGATCGCGGCTGTCTCGCACGATCTGCGAACACCGCTTACTTCGTTGCGTGGTATGACCGAAGCCATTGCCGATGGTTTGGTGCAGGACCAGGCGACGATGGATCGTTATCTTACTACAATGCGAAGTCAGATCGATCATTTGAGTGATCTGATTGATGATCTGTTTGAATTGTCACAGATTGATGCGGGGGCACTCAAACTGGAACTCCAGCGCATTACGCCGAGGGATCTGGTAAGCGATACCATTGAAGCTATGCGGCCCCAGGCAAATGAGCGTGGTGTGGTGCTGCGTGGGCGCGTTGATCCTGATATTACGGCATTGCTCGTGGCTCCACAGAAGGTCGAGCGGGTGCTCTACAATTTGGTGACGAATGCGATTCGTCATACGCCCTCTGATGGTTCTGTGACTATTGCTATTCGGCATGCAGAAAAAGGTGGCGATATTATGGACACCTATGCAGAACATCCGTCTAGTGAGAGAGCGATGTATGAGCGTGCACCCCAGGCACCGCACTGTGTTGTTGTTGAGATTTCCGATACCGGTGAGGGCATTAATCCGGAAGATTTGCCACATATCTTTAATCGTTTCTACCGTGGTGAGAAGTCACGCTCACGGGCAACTGGTGGCACGGGTCTTGGACTGGCCATTGCCAAGGGAATTGTGGAGGCTCATGGGGGGCGTATCTGGATCGAGAGTACTCTTCAGCAAGGTACATCTGTGCGCTTTACACTTCCCTATACCACCTAAGCTAGAGATATGAAACAGTGGGGGCATAACACACGTATACATGTAAGGATACGCTATAAAGTCCCTTGTACAATGTTTTATGCCAATTTCTCCAATGCTCCTACGTGCTGCACAAAGCAGCGATACTGCAGCGATGGCCAATCTACTCGTCCAACTCTATCATGTGGAGCGACCAACGATGTTGGGTGGTCCGCGCGAGGGCCAGAACCAATTGCTCCAGTATATTCTCGAAGCCGACCACTTTGCAGGGCTCCATGGTCATTATGTGGTTCGACTCGATGATGAGTCACTGGTCGCAACAGTTGGCTTGCGTGTTGCTCCAGACTCACTGAAAGTAGCGTTTCCTGAAGGGACCTTTCGTATGGCCTGGGGGCTGTTGGGACCGGCGCATGCGGTACGGATGTTTACTGCGTTGTACTGGTCTATGGCTACGCCGCCACCCCGTCTCACACCACATCAAGCGTATATCTACAGTGTTATCGTGGATGAGCAGTATCGTGGAGGCGGAATCGGCCGCTTTCTGATGGAAAATATCGAAGATATAGCACATCGTCAAGGTGCACAAGCAACATTATTGGGCGTTATGCGCAACAATCATCAGGCGCGCCACTTTTATACACATCTGGGGTATGAAGAAGTATATCACGATCCGCATTGGAAACAATATGTAGGTCTTCCTCTGATTACGATGAGGAAGGTGCTCAGGTAGTTCATATACGCTATATGCTATAATGTAAACCTGTATAGAATTGTATGCTCAATGAGCTACAGGGCAGTTTGAAAAAGGTTCTATTTGTATGCCAACACGACGCATCTTCCGCATTGATAATGATGAGGATAAAGTTGTCCTCAAGACGCGTACTCGCCAGATAAAGCTTCCCAATCCTGCGCTTAAACAACTAGCACAGGATATGTTAGAGACGATGCATGCGGCGAATGGGGTAGGGCTGGCAGCACCGCAGATTGGGCTGTCACACCGTATTGCGGTAGTCTATATTCCACCGGAAGTGGAAGAACATGAAGATGGTACAACAACAGAGAAGGCACCTGAGCAAATCTATGTGCTTATTAATCCCGAAATTGTAAAAGCCAGCGAAGAAGAGGAAGTCGGTCTGGAGGGATGTCTGAGTTTACCAGGTTGGTATGGCGATGTTCCTCGTGCAGCCTGGGTTACTGTCGATTACCAAGGAATTGATGGGAAACATCACCGTATTCGCAAAGCAGACGGCTTGTTGGGCCGTGCGCTCCAACACGAGATTGATCATCTTGATGGGATCTTGTTCACGGAACGCATTCGTGATCTGTCAACGTTAAAGGATTATACTCAAGAGAAAGAAGCCGAAACAGAGTCTACTGAGCATTAAGGCAAGATGAGTGGGCTTTACCTCGCCCATGGTAATGTATGAGCATATGGCTTCTCACTATACTGCGTATTTTACATTATCAATGTGTAGCATACTCTATACGATAATGATCCCTCGTGGACAGGTGTAACTTCTTGGTCGACACATATGTATCTTCATAGAACGTGATATGGCAACGAAAGGATGATCTGTGTCATCAGACTCTGCATCCACTTTAAAACCGACTGCTGATACCTCGGTATCTTCTTCAGAAGAACGTAAGTCAGTAGAAGGAACACCAGCCGGTGTGACCACACAAGAGACATCAGCGGCTACATCAGCAGTATATGCAACTGAAGAGGTTGCTGTGTCTGAAGAGCCATTGCGCTGGGCCTGGCCTTCGGGACGTAAGGTTGCCCGTTGGGGACTGGTAATTCTTTCACTCTATGGTGTGGGGTGGTTGCTATGGTCAGCACGCCCGGCATTGTTGCCTTTTATGATTGGCCTCGTATTAGCCTATTTACTCACGCCCATTGTGAATTCACTCAATCGTTTTGTTCCGCGCTGGCTGGCTATCCTGGTGGTGTATGTCTGTGGGGGCTTTTTGATTTTTACTGCTTTTGCCTTCCTTGTGCCGGTTATTTCAGACCAGGTCCGTACACTTGTTGCTGCTATTCCATCTGTTGTTGAGCTTCAACAGGGGATTATTGAGCTATTAGAGCAGTATGAGGCCAATGTTCCTGAAGAGATTCAATTACCACTGCAAGAAAGTCTCTTTGGCACGATTGAGACATTTCAGAGTAATTTTGACACCTATATACGGGGTTTGGGCGAGTTTCTCTGGGAGCGGATTTTGCAGATTATTAATACCGTTACATTCATTATCGGTTTCTTAATTGTTCCTATCTGGCTCTTTTATGTACTGAGTGATCAAGCAAAGGGCCGTCAGTTTATTGATGGTTTGTTGCATCCGCGTGTTCGTGCAGATTTCTGGAATGTGTGGAATATTAGTGACCGGGTCTTCAGCGATTACATCCGCGGACAACTTATTCTTGGGCTTACCGTAGGATTGATGGTAGGAAGTGGACTCCTGATCCTTGATCTCTTTTTCTTTGATATCGATTTTATTCTCCTGCTTGCGATTGTTGCTGGTGTAACCGAACTGGTGCCGATCATTGGGCCGATTATCGGGGCCGTTCCAGGTATTTTGGTGGGGTTTTTAATCTCGCCAGTGGCCGGTATTACCATCACCATATTGTATATTATTGTTCAGCAGGTTGAGAATAACTTCTTGGTGCCGCGGATTATTGGCGATAGTGTTGGTGTACATCCAGCGATATTAACGGTGGTGTTGATATCACTTGGCTATATTTTTGGTCTCATTGGGATCATTTTGGCTGCTCCGGTGAGTGCCATTGCACGTGACTTGTTTGTCTATGTGTACAACCGTCTCGATAGTCTGTCTCCTCAGCAATCGATTGAGAAAGTCCTCTCACGTAAGCAATTGGAAGAGGTATCGACACCATCTGGGTCAACATAGTCTGTTGTTTGCAGTATATGACAAATAGGAGCTATAGAACCTTGTGACGTTGCTTTATCCAATATCGACGACGATGGCGATAGAAGGGTATTTGCTGCTGTAACTTGCGGCGTATTTTCCAACGGATGCTCCAGCGGCGCTGGCATTGATGGAAAGGATCGCTTTTCTGGAGTTGACGACGTATACGCCAACTCCGACCATCCGCTAATCCTATTACAAATTGCTTGATATCCCCAACTGATGCGGCCTTGTCGGCCAGTACCAATACCCATGCCTCGCGGGAGGTGGGTGATGGGCCAAAGGGATACATATGGCTGATGATGGCACGGCACACCTCATCGGACTCGCCCTGCTCGGCGGCCCAGCGTGCGGCAATCGCGCCATGGGTAGTCAGGGTTCCGTACCGTGAGTCGATATCGTGGATAAGAGCTGCACGTGCACATACCCGTTCATCAGCGCCTAACATTTGGGCAAGTCGATAGGAGAATCGGACAGAACGTAGCAGATGATCATGTTTAGGAATACTGTGGTGTAAATGGTGGCGTGTTTCTACAACTTTGGGATGATTGAGTAAGTCGGCAATATGTTGCTCTATCAAAACGCCTCCTGCTATCGAGTCATGAATGGTTTTACTGGTTGATTGTTGTTTTTTTGTTTATATCATAGCTCTTAGCGTTGCGACAAGCACCTATTTGTCCTACCTTTTCCTACTCTTGTATGTTCAAATGATCGCCAAGAAAGGCATCTGCTGCCGTGTATGGGTCAATTTCACGGTGTGCTACACGCTCAATCAACGCATCCCATCCACCGGCATGAGCTACACGTTTTCGTACATATTCCAACGCAGCTTCGTGCACAACCGACTCAAACTCACGTGCCACTCGTTGATGCTCACGTTTGCCAAGCTGGCCACTCTCACGCAGGTGTGTCATATGGGAGTTGATAGTGTCGGCAATGTCGGCAATGCCTTCATTTCGCATGGCGACAGCCAGTAAGATGGCGGGAGACCAGCCATCGTCGGTTGTATTTCCTAGCTGGAGCATACCACGCAACTGACGGACCGTGTCTTCAGCACCATCACGGTCTGCTTTGTTGACAACAAAAATATCAGCAATCTCTAAAATTCCAGCCTTGATAGCTTGCACATCGTCACCCATTCCAGGGACTTCAATGACGACGGTTGTGTGGGCTGCACCAGCAATGTCAACCTCCCCCTGACCAGCGCCAACGGTTTCTACTACGATGATATCAAAGCCTGCTGCATCCATCAATGCAATGGCATCACTGGTTGCGCGTGCAATGCCCCCCAGACGCCCCCGACTCGCCATGCTGCGAATAAAAATACCAGAGTCGCCGCTGAGAGGTTGCATACGTATCCGATCACCAAGAATAGCACCACCGCTGAAGGGAGATGTCGGATCTACAGCAATAATACCAACAGTTCGATTCTGTTTGCGCCAATGGAGTGCGAGCGTGTTGACGAGGGTCGATTTGCCTGCGCCGGGTGAGCCGGTTATGCCGATAATGTGTGCATTTCCGGTGTGTGTGTAGAGGGTTTGTAGGAGCGTTCTTGCTGGTGTTCCACCAGTTTCGGCAATCGTAATAGCTTGTGCCAGTGCACGTCGTTTTCCGTTACGTAGGGCTTGTGCAAGATCTTTTGTCGTAGTATTTGTTGACACAGTGTTTTGGGGTCTATGATAACAATAATACTTTATGCCGGATCGTTCTTGGCACCGACCGTTTCATGAATAAAGTGGGCAATCTCATGGGTCGGTGTCCCCGGACCATAGACTGCCGCAATCCCATGCTGCTCACGAAGCTCTGTGGCATCTGTATCGGAGATGATACCACCTACGATGACCATCACATCATCCATTTCCTCTTCGCGCAGCCGTTGCATCACCTTGGGCAACAGGGTCATGTGTGCACCAGAAAGAATCGACAGACCAATTACGTCGACATCCTCCTGTGAAGCGACATCGACAATCATTTGTGGTGTTTGCTGTAATCCGGTGTAGATTACTTCCATGCCCGCGTCGCGGAGTGCGCGTGCTACCACTTTTGCGCCACGATCATGGCCATCTAGACCTGGCTTAGCGACGAGTACCCGAATTTTTCGCTCCATTGCGCTTTCTCCATCGGTTAATATCAGTATGATGTGATGCGTTCGATAGATACTTCGATTGTACCATCAGGTTGCGATGTCTGCAATCACGGGCGTTTATCTCGTGGGCCACGCATACCGAACATACGATCAAGAATCCCTGGTCGTTCAACATTTTCACCTGTGATATTTTCATATTCAGATTCCCCGGGCCGCATGTTTGGTCGACTCCGCAGCCATTCCTCACGTGCCTCCTGAGTCCGTTGAAACACGTCAGTAATCTGTTCATGGTCAGCATTGCTCAGATGTTCGCGCATTTCTTGTAAAAACATAATCGTTTCATCAATCCAACGTGTGAGCGCTTCCTGATTCGTGATGCAGATATCGCGGTGCATAGCAACATCACCAGAGGCTAATCGTGATATATCACGAAAGCCTGTGGCAGCTAGTGGGGCCATTTCTTTCCATGAAGGGCTGCGGTGAGTGACTTCAACCAAGGCTCGAGACAGGACAAAGGGCAGGTGTGAAACTGCGGCGACATAGCTATCGTGTTCGACTGGATCAATGTAATACGGCTTTGCCCCAATATGATGAACCATACCATCAACCAGATCAATAGCACTTTGCTTAGTACGAGGCGCTGGCGAGAGGCAATACAGTGTGTTTTTAAACAGATCGGTTTCGGCAGCGGCGGGGCCTGATTGCTCTTTACCTGCCATGGGATGTCCACCAACGAAATCGATGGTGCGTGGCAAAAGCTCATCGGCCCAGGCCATGATTTGTGTTTTGGTACTTGCCACGTCGGTCACCACAGTGCCATGAGGAAGGGTTGGTGCCATAGCCGTAAATAGCTCGTGTAGTATTTGTGGTGGAACAGCCATGATGATTAGCTGGGCGTCGCGGGTGGCTTCTTCCAGCCTTTTGGCGACCTTGTCTATGGCGAGACGGTTACGTGCATCAGCCGTAGCCCGTTGATCGTGATCATAGCCAGTGATCGTGATATTACCAAGAACACTGTTTTCTTTGCTAGCTGAGCGCAAGGCCATACCGAGCGAGGTTCCGATCAGCCCCATCCCAATAATGCTTATCTGAATCACAATGTGTTTCCTTTCCTTTGCTTTGTTTTTGTCAAGAGACCATCTACGCGTCTGGCTCTACAAATGATAAAAAGAGCATTTCAGTTACAACCAGAATAAGGATGATGAGTACCACACTGGGCAAGGTTAACACACGCAAGCCTGCAAGTCCGGCACAGGCTGCAAGCAAGATACCTACCTCATGAGACTGGCGTCGTGCACGGCGGATGTCGTAGCGTCGTGTACGACGTTGAAAGAGACGTTGACCCAGAATATAGATAAACGGAAGTGTGCTCGCGGAACCACTCCAAAAGAGCGCTACCATAAAAAGTACATACACAGGTGTGTCTGGGAGTGACAGAATCCAATCAGTTGGCGATGGCACAAAAGCCAGGGTATAGAGTAGGAGTGATGTTCCTGCAACACCTTCGAGGACCAAGCCTGAGATTCGTAAGTGTCGTTGAATAGGAACAAAGGTTAGGAGCCCGGCTAATACTACCAGCACGACGAAAATAATGCGCTCCGAGAAAAAAATATTCTGTGGTATAGCGAGGCTTGTTGAAAGCATTAAGGCAATGGCACTGGCCCAGCACAATCCTGCTGCAACGGCAAGGAGCAGGGCTGGCCGACGATATGGAGTGTACACTGAACCTTCCTCTGGGGAAGATGTCGTCTCATTGCCTGGTGTGATAGTCATCGTTTATATGTGCAATTACTGTTCAAGAATGCAGACACACATGATAGAACGAGTAAGAAGGAACGTCAATAAACGTGCAAGAGCCATATTTACGTACCTTCCTGGTGGGAAAGTGCGCTGTGCCTCCCTACACCGGCAATGACAATCGTGTACTCACCTTTTTGTTTGCTGTCACCAAGTGTTTCGATAAGTGATGAGAGGGTGCCACGCACAACTGACTCATACAATTTGGTCAGGTCGTTGGCAATAGCAGCTTCACGGTCTCCAAAAACAGCTAACGCATCTTTGAGAAAGGCTTCAATGCGATAGGGGCTTTCATAGAAAATGAGCGTATGTGGTGCGTGTTGATCAACCTCTAAGAAGCGCCGGCGTGGTCCAGCCTTGCGGGGAGGGAAACCACGAAAGGTGAAACTGTGTACTGGTAAGCCTGACAATACCAACGCCATGATCAGTGCTGTTGCACCAGGAATGAGCGAGACCTCGATATTTGCTTCAATGGCTCGTCGTACAATCGTAAAGCCGGGATCTGAAATGCCAGGAGTACCAGCATTTGAAACTACTGCAACGGATTTTCCTTGTTGTAACAGATCGATAATCCGTGCACCCGCCTGCTGTTCATTATGCTCATGAAACGATAGTTGTGGTTTCTTTATTTCGAAGTGCTTGAGGAGCAAGCCTGTTTTACGTGTGTCTTCACTGGCAATCATGTCAACATCGCGGAGCACCTCAAGGGCGCGAAGTGATATATCACCAAGATGACCAATAGGTGTAGCGACTAGATATAGCATGAAACCCTTATCACAAATCTCAGAGACGTCGAAACATCATTTACCCTGCCCCAAAGGCTTCGTTAGGTGCGATACCAACCTCACGTTCCTGTGCTCCCCCGTTACGAACATACAAAGTGCGTGTTGGATACGCAAAGTCTAACCCTTCCAACTCAAATCGTCGGTAAATTTCAAGATTAATGGCCTGTTGAATATCCATATAGAGATTGTAGTCAGGATCGAGCACATAATAGACCACTTCAAAGTTGAGTGAAAAATCGGCATATTCTTTGAAATGTGCACGATCAAAACGGACTTGTTCCTGTGACTCGATAATCTCTTGTACTATGGATGGGATTTCTTTTAACTTTTCGTATGGCGTATCATAGGTGATGGTGAGCATAAAATCAATGCGCCGTTCATGCATACGTTTATAATTGCGCACTCGACTACTAACCAGATCAGTGTTGGAAAAAATAATTTGTTCACCTGTAAGGCTACGAATGCGGGTGGTCTTCAACCCAATATGCTCAACGGTTCCCATAAAGCTATCGATAATGATGAAATCGCCAATAGCAAATGGCTGATCGAGCGAGATTGAAAGCGACGCGAAGAGGTCAGAGAGGACGTTTTGCAGTGCTAATGCTATTGCAATACCACCAATACCAAGACTTGCTACCAATGTCGTCACTTCGACGTTGGGAATATTGTCCAGCGCCAGCAGCAGAATAACAGAGAAAAGTACCAATCGTCCGATAAAGCTCATGGCCCGTACAGTTGTGTAGCGTGCAGCATTGTTTTCGAAAGTACGTTCACGGTACTGCTGTATCCAGGCTGAGATAAAGGTGTTGCCCCAGATACCAATTTGAATGAGAAAGGTGATTACTGCTATGGTATTAAGCCAGGTTGTAACCTGCTCAGGCAGAGTCAGTACCTGTGAACCAACATACAGAGCTAGAACCAGGCGGACTAAGAACTTGGTAGCGGCAACCACCTGAACCAGAATATCATCGATCTTAAAGCGTGTGCGGCTTGATACGGTGCGTACGCTACGTGCGATAATGGCTTGAATAATGCGTAGTCCAATGAGTGTAACAATGGTGATCAGGAGCGCGATGCCCCAAGTTTGTATGGTATTGTCGAAGAAGACGTAATTCCAAAATACCACGACCTTTTCCTCCACAAATAACAACTATCTGTGCCAAAGAGTTACGTAGCACAGAACGTGCCAAGTTCACCTGTGTATTACTCGGCCTTTTTACTTGATATGGTGGAGTATAGCATGTATTTGGAAGTCTCTTTACATCTGTGTACTATCGTGGTCGTAGGCCGTTGAGTAAGATAGTAATGAACTCTTCAACCATTTCATCTTGTGATATGCTGTAGACACGTTGGTT
>JBCDFA010000252.1:0-11772 GCA_039178835.1 Chloroflexota bacterium | reverse complement strand
TACGCTATCGCTCTGATTATTACTCATGCAACTAGTGGTCAGTAGCAAGAAGCATACTACACAAAACCATACTCTACTGCTTATCGTCTGAGTCATATGTCGTAATTCGAAGAGGCCTCTATCACGTATCCGATTTATTTTCTGGATTATAAATGAATGTCACTATCTCTTTGATGCCTGGATCGTATCCGTTAGCTGTGTCAACCGCCAGCGTGGGAACATCCATCATGGGTGGTTGGTAGGTCGCAATGAGCTGTTCTGGAATCTCCTCGACTGTTTGCATTGAGCCATCTCCATGGAAATAACCCCTCTGCGGATCTGTGGATCGGCGTTGAACAAAACGCCATCTGGCCAGTGGCGGATCGAGGGAACAGAGCACCAATCGTATGTGAGCAACCTTTTGCAATGGCTCCAGCTTTGGCACCCATACTTTGTGCTGGAAGGCTGCCTCAGCCACAAGGGTGATGCGCTTACTCAACAGAAATGCAAGCGTCTCAAAGAAGACGTTGGAGGCATACGTCTGTGCCGCGCTTTTCTGTATCTCAGTGTTTTTAGTCGTGTTCACAAAGCCTTCTTTGATTTCATCGCGGGACACCGCAGGGCACCTGATTTCACGAGCTAGGGCATGGGCCAGAGTCGTCTTGCCTGAACCAGGACGCCCGGTAACGACAATCAAGGTGGGTGTTTCAAACTCGTTTGATTCTGTCATAGTATTCAGGTATCCAACAGCTTACCACCGAAGGCCATACGGCCCTTCGCGGGAGGGAGATAAAGAACATGCACGTTTTCCGGTGGACGATGCAAACCTGCTGCGACCACCTGAGCGATCTGAAGCGCCTCTACCTTACGTTCGTCCAGACTAGGCAGCTCGGATTTGAGGACTTCTACAAAGGTAGGCTGTACGCTTGGCGCAATCTCAGTCCGATTTTCTGCATACATATCCATCGAAATGAACTCGACTTTTACCCATGTGCCGCCCGTTCCTGAGCCAAACAGATCGCCTAGTTCGTCGGCCAGTGCCTGGACCTGCTGCTTATCGGAATACTCCGCTTCGTCGCGAGTTACAAGTTTTATGGTCACGATTGGCATAGACGGTTCTCCCTGTCCTACAGTTGTCACTAGCGTATGTTGCTCATGGTGTTTGATGTGCCCAACTATACCCTGACCGTATTCTGTCGTCAATCAAGTACCTCTGTTATGCGGCATCGATACTCGCCAGGTGGGCAAGGGCTGCCTGTGCGTGCCGCGCAACATCAACATCACTATCATCCGCTAATTGTTGAATGTGGGGAAGGTTATCTACCAGACACTGGAGAACACTCTGACATGCGGCTACCTCTTCCGCAGCCATCTCCGAAGAAGGTCGCTCATAGATCTCACCAAAGGTTTCCCCAAGCCATTGCCATCTTGCTGCGATCTGTGCAGGATCAAACGCCGCACTTTCCGCCAGTGCTTCAAGCAACTCAGCTACCTGACCACGATCAGGAAGTGATGTGTTTACAAGTATCTGTAGAAGAAAAGGTACTGCTGTCACAGTTGCAGAATAAACAGTGCCCTGGTGGTAGATCGAACCAAAGAGATGCCACAAAGCATTTTCTCGATATACATCACTTGACGAGGTTAATCGACGAATATCCTTTGGAACATCGTACGCAGACCCATATGCATGTTTCAGTGTGTGCCACGGAGTATCATCAAGACCAGGAATGTCCATCAGAAAATCCGGTTCAGTGAGCGCTTCACAAAGTTCGTTTTCGTCGTGTAATGTACTTTGCCACCTGGGATCGTTGAATGCTTGCAGGTCCGTTTTTGATTGGACACGTTGGTGTGCATCACCTTGGCGTAATCGAGCAATAGGTTCAATCTCTTCGCTGGTTTCCTCAAGACATGACAAACCAACAAAGGTGCGCCCATAGCGTTGTTCGTTTCCCGTCGCAAGCGCAAGTTGGTAGGCGATTTCAGGGTGTGAGGTGGTATAGACATGTGGTTCTTCACAAATCCAGCCCTCACCATCTTCATAAATTAAAATAGCGAGAAATTGAGCTTTGGTATCAGGATTGTTCATGTTGGATAACTATCTACACAGATAATATCGATCAATCACCCATTTCTCTGGACACTACTTGCTACCATCATTACAAGCCAGGTAACATTGTCATGATGACAATCACAAAAATTATTCCTAAAACACCTCCGATACGAGTCACAAGTAGGGCAGCATCTGATGGTTCCGCATTCTTGAACTTCCATCCCTCGGTGATCTGCCATACGGCCTCAGGCCAGAAGATCGCAAAACCATTCAGGATAATCATTATCATCAGTAAGAAATACATCATTGAACCCATCGTCTTTCTACTCCTCCAGTTACACTGATAATGCAATGAAACAATCTCAACATCCCATGATTATTTGGTACATGTTTGTAAAAGAAATGCTGCATCAGCTATCAGTTATCATAAGTTATGCGGGTATACTTTTCCTTCCTCTATACATACGCATGCTCTACGATTAAGTTGCAGATATATTGTTGCTAATCGCTGTTTTCCCAAATAGTATTCAGCTTCTTTATGAGTTAAGAAACGACAGTCGCTTCTGCCACACATCGTTTGCAGATGGGCCAATCCAGATCAGATGCGTGTCAGATGGCACCTCATAGAGTTCCGCCGTTGCAACTTCGGCAGCAATACGCATGGCATTCTTCGGCAACACACTCTTATCGTTTGGGGAATACATCACCAACGTGGGGGTTGTTATCTCTTCCAGGTTATCAACCACATGCTCGATATCGTTCATAAAGCCCGTTCCCGACTGCGAGGTCTCGATCATGCGATGGATAAAGCGCATGTCCTCCTGACTCATACGCTGGAGCACCTGATCGATATCCAAAATAGTCAATTCCTGCATCATCATTCGTACCGTGGGTTTAGGTACAAGTTTCAACATGAGTTTGGTCATTCCCCATGTAGCTCTTTCAAACCGCCCAAACAGCAAACGAGCACGCTTTGTCAACCCTTCATCCCATGGTGTAGCCATCGCTGCTTCGAGGATGAGTTTGCGAATCTTGTCGGGGTGGCGCCGGGCAAATGTAAGTGCGGTGGGTCCTGCCGCAGAAATCCCAATGACATCGGCAACAGGTATGTGCAGCGTATCGAGTAGCGCTGCGAGTGCCTCTGCGGCATCCTGCGCCGTTCTCCCAAGCTCAGGTGGCGTGGCATCGTAGCCGGGACGCGAGGGTGTGAGCACCGAGAAGCCATGCTCTACCAGCCGCTCATGCGAGAAACGACTGTCGCGGCTACAGTGGCCGCCATTCAAAACGACGACGGTCGATCCATTTCCTTCCAGCCGGTATTCGACAGGGCCCTTTATGGTTTTTGCAATATGTTGTTGTGACATGTTTTGGATAATCTCTTTCAAAAAAGCAGTAATAGATTGAAATCGCCATAGAGACTCATTATCGCACACCTAAACACAAAACTATTCAAGTCGAGACAATTGGTTGTTTCTCAACAACAAGACGTTCAAGTAACTGGACCGCATACTCAGGATCAGGCAGACTAGCGATCTCATCACGCAGATGATTGGCAGCCGACTGATAGTCTGGATTGGACATCACGGTTACCACAACCTCACGTATGCTGGTCGGGGTAGCCTCAATAGCATTGAGTACGCATGCAACGCCCAGATCGGCACAGCGGTCTGCATTCCAGGGTTGATCGGCACCGATTGGCAGTAAGACCATCGGGCATCCGTGGGATAGTGCTCCAATCACACTGCCCGAACCACCATGCGAAACCACCAACGTACAGTGAGGGAGGATTGCAGCCTGAGGAATGTACTGGGCTATCTGAATGTGAGGAGGTTGCGGTCCAAATTCACTTGGATCAAGTTTACCTCCCACAGTGGCAATGACATTGATCGGCAAGTCACTCAATCCTGCTAAAACCCGCTCGAAGAGATCACCAGACTCGACATTGAATACTGTACCCAATGTGAAATAGACAATTGGTCTATCATCCACAGGGGCACTCCACGATGGTGGATTATTGTTATGAGAAAAATCAAGCATACGTGGGCGGATGGAGTGAGCAGTAGGAGGTAACGGGAAGGCAGGATCACGATAGCTCGATGGAACAGGTACAAGAACCAGATAGCGGGTGAGCATGGCAAGATCAGGGTCGGGTGGTAGATGGTGTGCAGCACGTAGCTCGTTGAGCGCCTTGCCGACCACCTCCTGTCGCACAAAGGAACCAGCAGCGATAACCAACACGGTTGCATAGGGAAGGTTGAGACGTTCTGCTGCTACCATCGCCCCAAAGTCGGTCTCATCACACACAAGCACGTCGGGACACCAGTCGGCACATCGGGCAAGGATAGCATCGGCACGCTCAGTAGCGATACGACGTACAAATCCCTCGCGCAGATCACGTTCCTCCCGAGCGCGGTCTAGTTTGAGCAATGGCAACCGCTTAGGTGTACTACTGAGTGTGGCTCCACCCGTAGCAAAGGCCGTAAATCCAGCAGCCTCGATCACGGGGACCATCGGAGGTTGGCCAGCGAAGGCAACCGTGTGGCCAGCAGCTACACAGGACTGTGCAATCGGGACCAGCGGTTCAAAATGGCCACTTCCTCCGGCGAAACTAAATAGCATTCGCACAGTGCGATCCTTTCTCGTGTTCGAGTGTATGATTGAGTAAAGATAACATAATTATTCCAGAAACCAATAATCTCAGGCTCAATCGTCATTCGTCGTTGATGACTCGACCATGTCATGGAGATGTGCTGCACTGAGATTTGGTCGCTGGAGGAGAGGAATGGAGAACTGAGCAGGCGCTGTCATTCACCAGCATGAAAGGTTCCAGTCGATTCAAACTTCGTCACATTCGGCATGAAATCACCAGATAAGAACTTGTTGGGAAGAGTATAACAAGCATCTTCATCATTAGCGCCAGAAATGATAACACAATAAGTTCGTGACGGTCGTTTAATCTTAGGAGCCTGTGGGGGCGAGATTCAGCCTGGCGGTCAACCGCTTTTTCATGTAACAGCTCCCGGTCATAATTATAGAGAAAGTGTCATATATCGCCGTAAAGAGGGCAGAACAGAGGATCATCTTACCCTGTCTCGTAAGCGAATACTCATCAGGCTTTGAAAATTCTGCATATGACTCGTGAATTCCTTAAAATTTGCTTGCTCTCAGTGGATAGCCCTCGCACCTAGATAGACCTATAGCAGTCCTATCTGGTCTGTACATTCTACTTCTGCTCAACCGCTTTCTGCTGCCATGAAGAGCATTGGCTGTTTACAACTAAGTTAGGGTTGTTCTATAATCAAGATATGCCCATACCGATTTTATATAGCAAACTTTATATTCCTCCACTTCGATCTAAGATTGTCGTCCGCCCGCGTCTGATTGAGAAGTTAAACACAGGACTACGAAACAGTAATCTGACCCTTATCTCAGCTCCTGCTGGATCAGGTAAAACGACATTACTCAGCAAGTGGATCGCTAACTGTAATTATCAGATTACCTGGTTGTCATTGGATGAAGCAGATAATGACCTATCTCGTTTTCTTGCCCACTTTATAGCGGCATTACAAAAAATAGAAGGGAGCCAGTTTACCGTTACCGATATAGGAGATGAAGGACAGGGAATGCTTCAACCCTACAATTCCATGCCATCAGAACTCCTTTTAAGCACTCTTATTAACGAAATAACCGATATCCCTGAACCCTTTATTCTTGTTTTAGACGATTATCATGTCATAAATACTGAATCAGTTGAACATATTCTCTTTTTTTTGCTTGAACACCTACCACCTCAGATGCACCTTGTGATTGCAAGTCGTAAAGATCCTGACTTGCCGCTGGCGAAGCTACGTGTTCGAAACCAATTAACCGAATTGCGTGCCACCGATCTGCGCTTCACAGCAGATGAAGCAAGTGAATTTCTGAATCATGTAATGGGTCTTCATCTCTCTGGGAACGATGTTGCGACTCTGGAAACACGTACTGAAGGTTGGATTGCGGGATTACAATTAGCAGCACTTTCTATGCAGGGGAAGACTGATACGAGTAGTTTTATTCATGCCTTTGCCGGAAGTCATCGTTTTGTATTGGATTATCTGGTTGAAGAGGTGCTTCAATATCAGCCGGACTATGTGTCTCAATTCCTGCTACAAACAGCGATTCTCGATAAACTAAATGCTTCTCTCTGCGATGCTGTTACCAGACGGGAAGATAGCAAATCAATGCTGGGTGTTCTGGAAAGTCGGAATCTATTTACGCTCCCGCTGGATGATAAAAGACAGTGGTATCGCTATCATCATCTCTTCGCTGATGTGTTGCGTTCACACGTAACGGAAAAGGATCCAGAGCAAATACCCGATTTACATCACCGGGCAAGCATCTGGTACGAGAAGAATAATATGTTGCCGGATGCCATCCACCATGCATTTGCTGCTCAAAACTTTGAACGTGCGGCTGATTTACTCGAATACGTATGGGCAGAAATGGACATCAATTTACAATCTGCTGTATGGAGTAAATGGGTAAAACGTTTGCCTGACAAACTGTTTAGCGTTCGACCTGTACTCAGTGTTGCTTATGCCTGGGCGTTGCTGGAAAGCGGTGAGGTAGATAACTGTGAAACTCGGCTAAAGGATGCCGAGCGCTGGTTTGATGACAAAGAGATACTTGAAAATGACAAAATGATTGTTGTGGACGAGGAACAGTTTCGCTCGCTACCCGCCACGATAGCTACTGCCCACGCTTATTGTGCTCTAGTTCTCGGAAATGCAGCGGATACCTTGCAGTACGCTCAAAAGGCTTTCAACCTGACGCCTGTAGAAGACTATGTGAGGCACATCCAAGCAAATACCCTCTTAGCACTTGCCCTCTATGCGAGTGGTAAACTAGCGGCAGCAACACGAACACTCATCAATATCTTGACGAATGAGCAAACATCTGATCATATCCTGACCAGAATTGGTATTGCCTTCATCTTGGCGGAAATCAGAGAAGTACAGGGACAACTTCAGGGGGCAATGCACACGTATCAACAGGCATTGCAACAGGTAGAGGGGCGGAACACACCCACACCCGTAGGTGTACCGGATCTCTATCGAGGTATCAGTGAGCTTTATTGCGAACGGAATGAGTTAGAAACCGCGAGCCAATATTTGCTGACAAGTAAGAAATTGAGTGAGCAAGCCTTGCTCATCGGTGGACAGCATCGTCTGTACATTGCTGAGTCTCGATTAATGGCAGCGCAGGGCAATCTAGATGGTGCGATTAGCTTGTTAAACGATGCAGAGCGCTCATATATACGAGGAGCCTTGCCAGATATTCAGCCCATTGCAGCGTTGAGGACAAAGCTCTGGCTTGCACAGGGTAAGTTGACTGAAGCTCTGATGTGGGTGCATGAGCAGGAGTTATCCCCCGATGACAGCCTCAGTTTCACAAATGAATTTGACTATATCACGCTGTCAAGGGTATTCATTGCCCGCTATAGAGTTGAACAAACCAATGACGCTATTCATGAGGCACTTAAACTCCTTGAGCGCTTGTTGTTTTCAGCAGAGGAGGGCGGAAGAACGGGGAGGATTATCGAAATTTTAGTTTTGCAGGCACTCGCTCACGAAGCGCAAGGCAATGTTCCTAACGCACTTATACCACTGGAACGTGCCCTGACCTTAGCTCAACCGGAGGGCTATATCCGAGTATTTGTCAATGAAGGTGCGCCGATAGTGGCGTTGTTGCATCAAGCAGAAAAACATAACATCAGCCCCGATTATGTGAGGAAATTACTGCTAGCCTCCAGACAGACTGTAGACACAACACCTGCAAAACAGCCCTTGAGCGAACCGCTAAGCGAACGCGAGTTAGCAGTGCTTGCATTGCTAAAAACAGACTTAACTGGACCTAAAATTGCCGACGAACTTATGATTGCCATGAGTACGATGCGTACCCATACCCAAAACATTTATAATAAACTTGGGGTGAATAACCGTCGGGCAGCCGTCCGTCGTGCCGAAGAACTCGATTTATAGCCATACATAATCCCTCACATTGATCTTGGCATAGGCGTTAAGCTATCCTGCCAAAATGTTCATTTCCTCCAGCCAAGAAATCATCACATTAGTCATCACACCTGATGATGACAGCTCATCACATTGCTTTGTATCATTTGAATGTAAACAGAAAAGATTCGATGGCGTAGATCGTCGACTTGATTGGAGTACATTCAATGAAAGTTTGTATAGTGGGAGCTTCTGGAAAGCTAGGCAAATACATGGTGCAACACGCGCTTGACCGTGGTTATGAAGTCGTTGGTGTTTGCCGAGCGCGTAGTGTGAGTAAACTCGATGATTTCAAAGGACGTATTACGATTGTTCCAGGTGATACCAATGACCGCAAGGTTATCGAGAAAGCCGTCGCAGGATGTGAGGGCGTGCTTACCGTGTTAGTGCCATGGGGTGCCAATCACTACTCATCGGGAACAGCGCAAGCGGTACTCGATTATGCTCAACCGGATGCACGTCTGATATTTTCCTGCGGCTGGCATATCACGCACGATGGTAAAGATAAATATTCGCTATCTTTTAAATTCCAAGAGAAGTTGGCGCGATTGATTACGTCGATCGTTCGTGTTGTCGATATTGGTGATCAGGTGGAAGCCTGTCGGCGTGTTTTTGCCAGTACAACACATTGGACGGTTGTGCGGGGGAGCGATCTTGAAGAAGGTGAAAGCCAGGGTTTGCCGGTATGGAGTGAGCATGTGGGTGATCCCATTCTGGAAAGTAATATAACACGTCGTATTGACTACGCCTTGTTTATGGTTGAAGCCCTCAAAAACGACAAGCTGATTCATAAAGCGCCGGCTATTGTCGGTTGTCATACACCATCGGCAGTTGCACATGCAAATGCTGACCATTAATGGGTATACGTTTTTAGCCCCTAGATAGAAATGCCTTACCTACTAGCTATCTACTCCGACATTCAAAAGGGTTGAGGCAAACAAGAATCACACACAACACACACTCAAATGACACAACCGCATTGTATAGTGACGCGTCCAGAATGCGACGCTCATCTCCTGTGTCAATGAGATTGAAATCTGGCTTTCCGCATCATCCGTGTGTTCAACCTGCTGAAGACATATTCATATTTGAAGATGAAAACGACTAATCCGTTCAAAGGAGAAGCGAAATGAACGCAAACAATCAAACTGCAAGGCTCGCTGGGTTTCTGTATCTATGCATCATTATATTCGGCATCTTCGCACAGTTTGGGGTACGCGATACGCTCATCGTCACTGGTGACGCCGGAGCGACTGCCGCGAACATCTTAGCGTCGGAAACACTTTTTCGCATCGGCTTCATGAGTGACCTGCTCCAGACGCTCAGCTATTTGCTAACAGGGTACGTGCTTTATGCAATATTCAAGGCAGTGAATCAACACTTGGCGTCATTGATTGTGCTGTTTGTGATCGCGTCGGCGCCAGTCATGTTCTTGAACATGCTCAACCAGTTTGCCGCTTTGGTTATCCTAGACGGTGGCGATTATTTGAGCGTCTTTAACACGGAACAACTTCAATCTATGTCCTTGTTGTTCCTCAATCTACACAACTATGGATATCTGATCCCTGGCATATTCTTTGGTTTGTGGCTTCTGCCAATCGGATTACTGATTATCCAATCCGGCTATATGCCAAAATTTGTGGGTGTGCTGCTGATTGTCGCGTGTATTGCCCACCTGATTACTTTTTTTGCGTCGTTTCTTCTGCCGGAGCACATTGACACAGTCAGGGCATTGGCCGCAGTACCGACCATTGTGCCCGAGTTCCTCCTATGCGGATGGCTGCTGATTCGTGGGGTCAATGTGGGGGCAGAAACATCGCCAGCAAAATTATAGCCTTTACTTGCCCGATAGACACCACCTCACGCACGAAACAGGAGGTATCCTATGAAAGCAGTCATCTACACACAATTGGGTATACGGCTTTAGCCTCCAGATAGAAATGCCTTATCTACTCGCTATCTACCCCGACATTCAAAAGGGGTGAGGCAAACAAGAATCACTCACAATACACACTCGAATGACACAACCGCATTGTATAGTGATGCGTTCAGAATGCGACACTCATCTTCTGAGTCAATGAAATTGAAATACCTCAGGACTCGAAAATCTGCTAAAGCATAAACAGGAAAGAATCATGAACACAAACACAAGTAGACGATCAACACGAATTGCAGGTATCCTCATTATTGTGGTTTTTATTACGGGCATACTGAGTGTTGTTCTCCCCGTTGAGGACCCAGACTATCTTAATCTTACCGCGTCAAACCAGAATCAAGTCTTTGTTGGTGGTTTTTTTCAGTTTTTGATGATCCCTGCTTACATTGGATTTGCACTTTATCTGTATCCCATACTGAAAATGAAAAATGAGGCACTTAGCTTGGGTTTTGTCGGTTTTAGGTTAGCTACTGGCATGTTCCAGCTTATTGGTATGATTCTATTACCTTTGATTCTAAACCTTAGCCAGGAATTTGTAATGTCAGATGCACCGAATGTTTCTTATTTCCACACACTTGGCGACCTATTGCGGATGGCGCGTGATATGGTAAACCATGTTGCGGCTATTCTTTCATTAAGTTTAGCTGACCTGCTACTATTCATTATTTTATATCGTTCCAGGCTCATTCCCCGCTGGTTATCTCTGTGGGGTATATTAGCTATCGGAATAGCTATGGTTGCTAGTTTTATGGTATTTTTCCAGATGACAATGGTTGTTACACCATTGTACTTATCTATGAATGTACCATTGATGCTCCAAACTCTGGTCTTCGCAACATGGTTGATTGCAAAAGGTTTTGACCCGATCAGATTGGGGTAAGTCACCCTCTCGTCACAGAGCATGGCAGCTGATAGTTTGCAATAGCACGTAAACTAACTTGGCTCATGGGTAAACTTGGTGCAGACCGCATATTTTATCGCGTAAGTTGCACAAAGATACACTTCTTCTACACATGAGCCACTAAGTTCCTCTAAAAAAGCTTTGTTGAACTAATTTTCAATCACGAATCACATGGCTGACAGATGAAGATCAAAACTGTAGTGTTTCTCTTGCTTTGCTTATATTTAGTAGCACCTATACAATCCATTTTCGCACAACAGAATTTGACCGATCATTAAAGCACTACGCCTTGTTTCTGTGTAACCACTTGCCAGAACGTAGGGCGTTTTCCATTTAGGGGCATTCTAATGAGGAAGCAAAATGTCGAAACGGTATCGTAAACCTGAGGAAGACAATATCGATTCCTACCGACCACAGCCCTTGTCGCTGGATCGCCCGGTAGTCCTACCTGCATTCGCTGATCGAGAACGGCGAAATCGGGCTGGTGGCGGCGCAGGACGTAGACCGCTTGGTATAAAGTACTCTACTCATAGATTTGGCCGCAGATAATAAAATCTTTGAGTTCCTCCCAAGAAACAGTAGATATTTCATGGTGGTCACGTGGGATATCTTCGGAATTTGCATCCTGAATTGACCCATCGTCTGCGAGTACAGCGACAGTTCCCGGCACAAATTCACGCCCGGATGTATCACCGGGTTCCCATCCACCAAATGTGCCTGCCATTGCACATTCCAGATAACCTACAGAATCGAAGTTGTACCATCTTGAACCACGTGGAGCGTTAACGCCAAAATAGCGGTATTGGTTGGCGAAAACACCATTTTCTGCCATTTCACGAAGGTCAACGATTTGCCG
>JBCDFA010000251.1:0-11778 GCA_039178835.1 Chloroflexota bacterium | reverse complement strand
CCTGGTGGTATTGGGAAGACCATGGTTCTGTTGCTGAGGATGCGCTTGCAGGTGCCCAAATCCTCGCGACGTTGCAGGTGTGAGTTTGCCTTACTCAGACAGACTCACTCAACGACCGTAAATGTCACCACAAATGGTTTCCCTGACTCGCCATCCGTATCATCACCACTATAGGGTATAATCACCAGCACATGGTCGCCTGGATTGAGTTCACCATCTCTGTAGTTGTCTCCCTCATCGCCAAACAGTGAGTACGGCAGTGCATTCTGATCCTGTTGCTTACGCGTTGCACCAAGGAGCACCATATCTACGCTGAGAACATCTTCTGTCGTATTGGCTCTGATATTGATATCTTGTGTGGACAGCTCCGATAATCTGATCGTTGATCCGTCAAGCAGGGGATCAAAGCCCTCGAACGGCTGATCCGCATCGGCGTTGATCAATGTGATGCTTCTGACGGCCAGTCGTTCTGGTGTTGGTACGGTAGTGGGTACCATGACTGGTGTTGGAGTTGGTGGCGCTGGGAGTATCGGCGCATTACCTTGACCATCCGCTGCGTCAATTGTTCCTTCGTGATTTCCGGTTTGTTGAGAAAAAACGTTTATGAATAGGAATCCACCAAGCACAATGAATCCCATGACGATTATGCCCAAAACGTATGGCTTACGAATATCCATGAATATGTACCTCCGTAGTACAGATCCTAAAGTGACATGTCATTCTCGTCAACTGCTATTTCTTGTGTTTTATCATCAGCTCTGTAAGATCACCACATACATCTTTAGTCGGTTGGTACTCAGGGCGAGTTATAGCGTATAATATACGTATCCATACATTATCAAGCCTATTTTCAGAAGGAGGCAAGATGTCGGTCATAATCATAAACAACAATCTAAGTGGAGAGCGCGTCAGACGCGCTGTGCTTGCTGGCTAAGAAGCATTCTGCTACACACTAATTATTCTCTCGTCTCTTTGATGTAGGTACCTCCTGCCTTCTCTTGCGGCTGCAGGCGCGTCTGGTGTACTGTGGCTGTTGTGTTGCCCTTATTCTCTCGAACACACCCATTGTTGATCCAAATGCTCTAGTAATACTATTCTATGGCATTGTGTTGTCTATGTTGCGTCAAACGTAGACGCGTGACATCCTCTTCCGGGTTGCATGTTCGAATTCCATATTACTGGTATGCAATACAACAGAATGAACGTGTTGTTGGAGAGCATCCTGATGCATTTTTTGTGTGTCGGGTAGATCTTTTTATAGCATAGGGAACAGAACCTTGAATAGCGATGATTTTTATAGAGATGACTCTGAATACGACGATGATGAGTATGTCCACAAGAACCGCCACAAAGCACAACAGAAGCGCAAAAATAAGCGCCCCAGACAAGATCCTTCGCAAGCAATACAGGAAATAGCCGATGTAAGTGGATTGGAAGGTGGCTTCACGACCACGTACCAGCCTGCACGCTTTGAAGGTGAGTGGTTAATTGACTCATTGCGTGAATTCTACGATCAACATCTCATCAGTGACATTCTTGCTCAGATTAAAGGTGGCAAAGAGGCGAGTGTTTATCGGTGTACCGCGAATCCAGCCACGGGCTTTACGCTGCTAGCGGCCAAGGTGTATCGACCTAAAATGTTTCGCAACCTTCGCAATGATGCGATGTACCAACAGGGCCGCGAGGTGTTGACCCCTGATGGTCGTCCGGTGAAGAAGACGGATCATCGACTTATGCGAGCGCTTGGCAAACGCACCTCCTTTGGTGAACAGGTGAAACACACATCGTGGTTGATGCATGAATTCACAACATTAGAGCGACTCCATCAGGCTGGTGCTGCGGTGCCACAGCCCTTTGCCACAAGCGAAAACGCCATTTTGATGGGCTATCATGGCGATGAGCGTACTGCGGCCCCCACGCTTCACGAAATCAGACTTGATGCTGACGAGGCTGAACCACTCTTCCACGAAACGTTACGTAACATTGAGTTGATGTTACAACATCAGATGATCCACGGTGACCTTTCGGCGTACAACATTTTGTATTGGGAGGGGCATATCACGCTCATCGATTTTCCACAAGTGGTCAACAGCCACTCGAATCGTGATGCGTATCCTATTCTGCAACGTGATGTCAAACGGGTGTGTCAGTACTTTGCGCACTATGGCATTGAGTGTGATGCGGTTGCGCTGACTGATGAGCTGTGGGAGCGCTATGTCGGATTTGTAGAGGAGGATCCAATCGAACTGGATGATCTTGACGAGTAGTAGCAAGCCCATGTGAGGGGCACTATGCCTCTCGCATGGCCCGGCCCAAGGGGGACATCCGCATGGTGGTGCGCTGTTTTGGTGGATGTAAGAGTGGTAATGGTGTACCAACCTCGAAAGCATGGGCCAGAATACCACTGGCTGCCAGATGTTGAATAAGTGATTGCGTGGTTGCATCCTGATCCGCCACCAGTAAAGCCAATGCCCCACCAGGTCGCCCACGAGTGAGGGTCACAAGGGCTGGTAGCCATGTGCCGTCAAGGGCAGGTGTGACAGCAACAATGGCAGCACTGGCAACCTCGTTTGAGCGAGCAGTGTAACTTTGTCCTAGAATCTCACCAAGCGATAGGGTTCCGGTTGCTTGGGCATCGACCAATTCGCTCAGAATATGCCAGAGTTGTCGGGGGACCCTGGCCAGGCATAATTAGACGCCGCGTACCATCGTCGGCCAGCAACCCGACAGATCGCCCCTCGCTTAATGAATGAGTCGCGAGTGAGCAGACAAGGATGATGGCCAGTTCCAGCGGCGAGTCTATTTGACTCAGGTGAGAAAGCTCTTCGAGAACCGATGATTGCGTGTACAGTGGTTCTTCAGCTATCGGATCTGTCTCCACTGTAGAATCACGCACATATGCTGTTGCACACAGGTCAAGTACGATCCAGAGTGCACCTGCACGCTCCTGATCAAACTCTTTCACCATCAGCCGTTGTGTTTTGGCCACTGTTGGCCAATGGATACGGCTCGGCAGATCGTCTTGGACGTACTCTCGCAAACCGCCCACACTTGGCGTAGTGTTTTGTTGGAGGAGGTCGGCGCGGGCCAGACCACCGCGTTGCCCCTGTGGTAACACAAATTGTGGCAGTTGCACTAGGGGAGGGTAAACAACGATCTGGTCAGTTTCATCCTTCTGCTAGGTATGCTCAAAGAGCCCGAACGGGCCGCCAAGACGGGCCGTGAGGGGGCCAATCGTGTAGACACCCCGTTTCTCGCATCTGGCGCTGGTTGCCCACTCATTGCTTGCACGAATCCCTGCGAAGGTAACACGCCGCCCACTATACCCTGGCAATTTGGATGCGTCTTTGAGTTCTAACTAGATGAGCGGAAGGCGTGATTGGTTCGTGACTTCCCATTGTTCCACCAGTTCATCGCCAACCTGTGCCCATTCATTGTGTCTTTTCCGCTGGATCGTGACTCGTGGACCGATGATCCGAACCCATATGTATCCAGCTATTATCAGCAGTAAGTAGACATAAGCAATATAGAAGAGGATCTGATATGGTATAACAATGGCTATCACCAATGCTAATGGGCCAAGAGCAAGCGTCCATACCATTGTGGCACGTATACGGCCCTGAAGTGTTAGCCAAGCTTGGATCTTTCGCCGGTATTTTTGTAGGACCTGCATGGTTGTAGACAACAGTGCCATCGTAATGTCCGCTATTGAGACAATGGGTCGTGCAATGCTGCTAAAAGAGTTATGGCCTCATCAACATTGGCAACAACCTGATAGAGTCCACCAAGTCCATCTGAGTCGTCAAATCCTAGAATCTTTTTGTCCGCAAAGCCCTGTTGAAGAATAAACTCAAATTGTTGTAGCAATGAGTCAAAGAAGCCATTGATGTTGACAATAAGAATTGGTTTGGTGTGTTGTCGCAGTTGCTTGAGCGTAATGACTTCCAACAGCTCTTCCAGCGTGCCAAAACCACCTGGCAGCGTCACAAACACATCGGCCCGATCTTCCATGATCTGTTTTCGCTCACGCAGAGTTGTGGTAACAATCAACTCATTGGCCTGCTCATACCCTACTTCGCGATCTAGCAACGATTGCGGAATAACCCCAACAATGTTGCCCCCATGAGCGTGACTTGCTTTAGCTATGGCGCCCATCAAGCCATAGCTCCCACCTCCATATACCAATGTCCAGCCCTGCTGTGCGAGACCCATCCCGAAACGTTCTGCTGCTGTGTTGTATGCTTGGTCAATACGGGTACTTGAAGAACAGTAGACACATACGTGCATTGATAATATCCTCACCTAGACAAGTGATGCCGTGTCACGTATTATGGCACAAGTATTCGGTCTCGGAAAGTGGAACATTTCCCGATACCAAACGTCTTATCTATACGTCTTAGTTGTAGAAGCTATGTTGTACTATGGTACTGACCAAAGGAGTATAGGATGTCAGACAAGAAGCATGAAGATAATGAGCGCACAGGTTCGATTGCCGGTCTCGGTGCAGGAACAATTGTTGGAGCAAGTGTCGGTTCAGCCGTGTTTCCCGTTGTTGGAACATTTGCCGGAGCGCTGGTTGGCGGTCTTCTAGGCAGCCAGGTTGGCAAAAATGTTGGTGGTGCCATTCTTGATACTTTTACAGGAGATGCTTCCACGCCTTCAGCCACATCAGCGCCCAGTGAAACCGAGGATGTGCTAGTGCAATTGGAAAAACTATCGCAGTTGCGAGATAAAGGCATTCTGACTGAAGAGGAATTTGCTGCTGCTAAAGCCAAACTGCTTGGTATGTAGGCAATACACATATATACGAGGGCGTGCATCTTCCAGGCGCCCTCCCTTCCCACTATGAGATAACTGCTAATTTCAGTCGTGGATCTACAACCCCTCATGTGATACGTTGCCCGGTGTGATATGCCCTGATGTATGTGTAGCTTGTCTGTATGTAAATAGATATTCTCCTCCTTTTTATCCCCTACACTGTCCCGCGTGACTTTGCACGTCGAGGTCATCGTGCTACAATAACGATTGCTTTGGCATGAGAACTATACTGGAGCAGTATGCTTGACATTGCGCGTCTTGACCAGCAGATACGTGATTACCTCGCACGCTATCATGTCCCAGCCATGGCAGTCGCTGTCCTAAAGGGAGAGCGTATGCTATACAGTGGTGGATTTGGCATTACACACATCGAAGAAGGGTCTCCCGTTACAACACGCACGCTGTTTCGTGTTGGATCGCTTACGAAAGTATTGACGGCTGTTGCTCTCTTACGTCTGGTTGATCAGAGATATCTCGATCTGGATGTCCCGATACATAGCTATACTCCAGAACTACGTTTTAGCAGACCAGACCTTGCTCAGGTGATCACATTACGGATGCTCATGTCACATTTGGCCGGTTTGCCCACCGATTGGGAGCATCAGGGAACACGTGATCCTGATGGCCTGGAACGTCATATGCGCGAGGATATTCCGCATTATGTGCCACATAGCCCGCCTGGTGTAATGTACCATTACAGCAACCCTGGTATGAACATCGCTGGATATATTGCCAGTAAGATCAGCAATCTTTCTTTCACTACGCTCATGCAGGACATCGTGTTTGATCCTCTTGGCATGCATCACACTACATTTGACCCACTTGTGGCAATGACCTACCCACTTGCGCTATCACACAGACTTGAACATGATCGGTTGCTTGTTGAGCACGCCCCCGTCGAAAATACAGCCCACTACCCCAGTGGATTTGCCTTTTCAACCGTAGAAGATCTCAGCATTTTTGCCAGGATGTTGTTGCAAAAAGGCCGACATCAGAATCAGCAATTTCTAAGTCGTGCGCTGGTGGCTGAAATGCAAACGCCTCAGATACCAATTGGACAGGATATGCCTCATCATTATGGATTACCGTTTGTCATTGGGCTGTATAAAGGTTATCGGCGTATCTACCACGAAGGCAAAATCCAAAACTATCACGCAACATTGGAGATGTTCCCTGATAGTGGGGTGGCAGCTATTGTGCTGACGAATCGTATCTCGCGTCGATACACCCCTTTTCTGCTCTCTTCGCGGCTGTTTGAGCACCTCTTAGTTCCTGATTCGCCACCTAGGTCATCACCCTTGCCACTAACTGGTCGGTTTCTGAGCCGACAGAATGGACAGGTAGTGCTTACACCTACTGACAATGGTCTTGTTGTACGAAAAGATGATGATACCCCGTCAAATTCTCGTTTGTCTTCCGATCTAACCGAAGTAGAACGAATATGTATCTACGATACCGATACTGTTTTTGTTGGTCTGTATAGATATGACCGGATGTATAACCCTGAACCGCGTCCTGTTTCGACATCTTTGGGAGGCCGTTATCAGTGTCACAACACTGCACTAGAGTTAATGGTTGAAGACAACCGCTTATTGGCTCAGGCTGATATGTTTGGTGGTTTGCTATTCTTCTACGCTGTCGGGGAATATATCTTCATCAGCGAAACCAATATCACGCTGCGATTTGTATTTCAAGATGAGTCAGAAACTCCAAGTGGGTTTTTGTTAGGGCAGATGCTACGTTTTCGGCGTATTGACACAGATTGGTAGGCTTTGGTAGAGAGGAAGTTATGAGTCATATTCTATCATTTACAACGATTGTTTTCTCAGGTTAATGGGTAGTCTCTTAACTGGGACAAAATAGCCTATCCTGGGACTCTTAACCTCATCATTTTTGATACACTCATTATCATAATCGTGTATTCCTATCATTGATTTGTCTCAGCCTAGTGCACGCATATCGTGGCACACGGACAATTTACGGACGTGTGAGAGGTAGTGTTTTTATAGTTTGTAGGAATATTTTCCCTATCCTGATGAAAGGAGATTTGGTCATGTATAGAACAAACCAAAAAACCAGAGGGGCGGTAGATGATAGTGCTGATGAGACCCACATAGATATTCGTAGTCCGCAGGCGATTACCCTATTTCGCAGCGCTTTTGCGGGAAATACTGATGCTTGGGCAGCGCTCCATACTTCCTACACACCTCTGATGCAATACTGGATCGTCAGACAATATCTAGTTGATCCAGAAGAGATTATACAGGAGGCTTGGTTGGCGTTCGCTCGTTACGCACCTTGTCGGCCTTCCTTGGTAGAGCCTGAGTCACTTGGGCCAGTCCTGGCATATCTACGAACGTGTGTGAAAACAACACTCATCTCGCGATATCGTCAAGAACAGCGGTGTGTCATGACTGTCAGAGAAGGGAATATTGGGACTGAGATGTCGAGCACTACTATGGATAACAGCATAGTTCGGCGTATTATTCTTCAAGAACGTGTTAATAAGCTTGTGAATTCAGAAGATGAGCGGATTATTTTCCAGCTTCGTTTCGTTGATGGTATGAAACCGCAGTCTATCGTGGCAGCACACCCGGATCGTTTCCCAGATGCACGGATTGTTTACACGCTGGTCCAGCGGTTAGTGCAACGGTTACGTAGAGATTCAATTCTGTGGGAATTACAGATGTCTGCATAGAGCAATGTGTGTGTGACAAGGGCAGGCACCAGAGGTGCTATTTCAATAAGTAGAAGTGCTACTCAGATCATCATACTATTGAAACAGGACCTCCAGCTTTTCTGTGTCTAATGGCTCTTTAGCTACCCTTATATGTCTAATTCCACGAACCAGGCCCAACCCAATTACCGGATTCGTCGTCTGGTCCATCAGGTCGCGCCGTTGGATCATTTGGAAGCATTGCCAACTCGGAGCGTAGTTCTGCTGTTATCTCACGCAAACGAGTAGCAACATCCGCTTCCAACCAGCGCTGTTTGCGAAGGTTGTCGACTTGCAAACGATGTGACATCCAGTATGTCATTTCGATAATATCGTCAGGTAAAGGTTCCATCTCAAGTTGGTACCCGGTTGCTGTACCTAATGCGGTCCAGTAACGATCATACAATGCGCGTAGTTGATTTGCATGCTCAATAGCCGCTCCTGCCGTTTCTTCAGGGAGATAAGTAACCGAGCCAACAAAGTATGGAATACGTTGAACTACATACTGGACACGAAAACGACGCTGACCGGCGGTATTCAAAATGTAGCGACCATCTTCTAGTTTGGCACCATCACTGATGCTTGCAGTTGTTCCCACCATATGAAATGAAACATTCGGATCGGTGTCAACACGATCTTCCTCGCGAATGAGTACGACACCAAAGGGAGCATCCTGTTCGATACAACGTTCGATCATCAAGCGATAGCGCTCCTCAAAAATATGGAGAGGTAGTGGTGAACCAGGAAATAGGACAATATTGAGTGGAAACAAAGGTAATTTATGAGTCATAGCAATCCCTCCAGAGTTTAGCAACATTGTAACGCTTATACGGGTGACTCGCCAGTTGTTGTACATGTCCAGACTGTTGTACTATGTGTTCCGACGTGGAGATCGACATATATTTCCACCTCACTGCCGGACAACGACTGGACGAGTACTGACGCCTCATATGCAGTAGGCACCCCCTCAAGCATAACCGGTACTTGGGCAAATCGTAACTCTAGGAGGTCTGGTCGTAATTCTACTCCACTTGCTCCAATAGCAACAAGCAAGCCACCCCAATCAGCAACGGCGTGGGCACAAGCCCAGCGTACCGATGTAGAATTTGCCAGTGCTGCTGCAACCTTACGTGCGTCAGCTTCACTCGCTGCACCCCGAACATGAATGACAATGACCTTTCCATTAGTCACTGCATCACGTAATACCTGTTGTGATAAATCAAGGCAGACAGCATCCAATGCTTCTTGCCATACACGATATTCTGGTGATTGTGTGTCGACAATAGGAGGGCATTCTGCCATACCGTTGGCAAGAATGACAATGCCATCATTGGGGCTGGTATCACTATCAATACACAGGCGCCCAAAAGACTGTTCGACACTTTTCTCTAGTGAGTGTGATAACAGATTAACATCAATAGCAGCGTCGGTTGTCAGAACAGTGAGCAGAGTGGCAAAGCGCGGATTGATCATCCGGCTTCCCTTCGCCATACCCGCGATACAGAAACTACGCCCATTGCCAAGTGATACCGACATCGCACAATCTTTAGGGCGTGTGTCGGTCGTCAGAATGGCATTTGCAGCTCGTCGACCACCACCACTATCAAGCTCAGATGCAGCACGTCGAATACCGTTATGTATCCGATCCATCGGTAGTGGTACCCCGATCTTTCCAGTCGAAAGGAGCAATACACTGTCTCGGGGAACTTCTAGCTCTTCTGCAACCATTTTGGCACATTCAACTGCATCCGAAAGCCCTTGTGGTCCGATACCTGCATTGGCATGTCCAGCGTTGATCAAGATAGCCCGTAAGGCACTATTATTATGTGATAGGACTGCTTGATTAAAAAAGATAGGGGCTGCCGGGATGGCATTCGTCGTAAACAAGGCTGCTGCATGAGCCGGTTGAGTAGAATAAACAAGCGCCAGATCCCGTGATCTGACTTCTTTAAGGCCACATGAAACCCCAGTACTGCGATAGCCGTTGGGGGTAGAAATGTGTCCATCTTCGATGATACGGTAGCTCATCCTATGCTTAACTCTTCAAACTAAGTTACGATTCCAAGATGCGTCTTACCATATTTGTGCTGTCTATGGTAGTGGGTTACCAAACACGGCAGATAAGTCCTTTAAGATATGCCCCTTCAGGAAAGGTGAGCAGAATGGGATGGTCAGGTGCTTGTGTCAGTCGTTCAAGAATCTGCACATCACGTTGGGCATCGAGTGTTGCACCAAAGATAATCTTTTGAAACAGATCTGCCGAAATTAATCCAGAGCAAGAAAATGTAATTAGCACTCCACCGCGTCGGACAATTTGCATCGCAAGTAGATTGATGTCTTTGTATCCGCGGGTGGCTCGTTCAACCTGACTCTGGTTGTGGGCAAACTTGGGTGGGTCGAGTATGACCACATCAAACTGGCGTCCTTCATCACGATATTGTCGCAACAGCTTAAACACATCACCAGTGGTGGTATCGATGGGTATGGTGAGTTGGTTTAATTCAAGATTGGCTCGTAGCATTTCCAACGCGGTTTGGCTACTGTCGATAGCGGTAATGTGGGCAGCACCTGCCTGTGCTGCAGGAATGGTTAAACCGCCGGTGTAACTAAAGCAGTCGAGTACGTCTGCTCCGTCGCAGTAGGCCGCAACACGCCGGCGATTGATCGATTGATCGAGGTAGAAGCCTGTTTTTTGGCCTTCTGAAAGAGAGATGTAAAACGAGGAATCGCCATCCTGAATAGTCAACAGTTCGGGTGGGAGGTTGCCCCAGCGCAGTCCTTCCGTTGGTTGCAAACCCTCTTTGCTTCGTATATCGGCGTCGCTGCGCTCGTATATACCGCGTGGCTGCAGAGTCTCTGCGAGAATTTTGATAACACCTTCAGCGCGTGCTTCCATGCCTTGGGTAAGACATTGTACAACGAGATAATCACCATAGCGATCAACAATCAGACCTGGTATGCCATCAGATTCGGCATAGACCAAACGATACGCGTTTGTGTTGTGTGCTTCAGGGAGGAGACGACGTGCTTCGCAGGCTCGTTCGATCCGTCGCCGCAGGAGTGTTTCATTAAGGGCCTCATCGACATCCCACGTAAAGAGCCGCACCCGTATTTGTGAATCGCTGCTCCATGTCCCACGTGCTAGCCATTCCCCATCAGTTGTATGTACATCAATGACTGCACCACGGTCAGTAGATGTTTGTCCCTTTTTAAGTGCCCCTGAAAAAATCCAGGGGTGCCGTTGGATGACCGGTCGTTCTTTTCCAGCAAGCAATGTTACTATCGCCATAGGTGTCCGCCTCTAAACGATTGCATAGCAGTGTATGCTAACACAGCGGTCGTCGCTGGTCAAGAAAACTTTGTGTCATATACCAAGTGTATAGGCTATTTGTTATAGTAGCTTTTGTGTTCTGGTAGTAATGAGGGTATAATTTTTTTGGAACATCAAACTAGAGCAAACTACCACAATTGAGGTCATTGTTCTATGATCAGTGTGAGGAATGCCGTATGGCTGCTGATATCGTTTGGACCTCGCGTGCCACAAAGCAGTTTGGGTCTCTCACAGATGCACAACAATCTGATGTAGGGCAAATGATAGAAGATTGGCTATCGCATTGTTTAGATGCTCATTTTGATTACATGAGGCGAGTTCCTAATCATAAGCCCCGTAAAACAGAAATCGTTCAGGCTTTGTCTAGGCTGACCTATAAAATACGCTTTACCCTTCAGGGAGACTCTAACCAGCATGGTTGGTTCCAAATCGAGGAAGTCTTTTTCTTCGCTAGTAGAGCTTAATAGTAGCCAATACTTTTCATTTGCTGCAAGAGATGATGTATTCTGTATAGTCTGTACTTCTATTTTAATATTACTTTCCTCAAGAAAAACCTGATAATCTGCCGTTTTCTCCGCAAATCCGGCACAGCGTAGTCAGGCGTGCTATAATGATCGGGTTCGTGTGGTATCGTTTATATTTGAATGTATGGAGCATTGTATGCGTCTTGTGTACACTGCTGACTTGCACGGGAACATTGACTGGTATCGTGCTTTGTTTGAACTCGCCGTGTCTACCAAAGCACAGGCAGCGATTGTCGGTGGTGACTTGTTTCCACATGCCATTAGCATCAGTAACGCCTTACAACGCCAATCTGATTTTGTAGAGCAACACCTTAACCCACTCTTGAAGCAGTTTCACCATGATCATCCTGATATTCAGGTGTACTTGTTGCCTGGTAATGATGATTGGG
>JBCDFA010000250.1:0-11807 GCA_039178835.1 Chloroflexota bacterium | reverse complement strand
TTGTATACCGACTGCCGCCAGCGGAGCGAGTGCAGCGGCATCCTGTGCGCCGCTCAGATGCACCACAGCGCCATGGTGATCCAACGGGTGCGTGGCCATATCCGCAGCAAATGGCCTGATGGCATCATCGGCGAGGGCCAGCAACGTCACATCGGCCAGCCCAATCACATCGTGTACAGTGGTCGTCACCGAAGCATTGATATCTTTGGCCAACTCCTCAGCATGTGCGGGATTGCGACTCCACACAGCGCCAACTGTATACCCTTGATTGTGCAAGGCATAGCCGAGAGAACTACCCACACGTCCGGCTCCAATAATCCCTACTCGTGGTCGTTGTTCGTCGGCCATGGTCTGGTATTCTCCGCTGCTTGCTGGCTTTTGCGCTGTTATGATATTGTACCATGCTCTGTTTGGTGTATCGTGAATGGGCGACCCACAACGATGAGCACTTTTAGAGTAAAGAATGTAGTGGCTATTTCCAGCAGATTTTTGAAGATGTTTACGCAAATGTAACACGAGCGTGATGGTGCTGTGATGTTGCCCCAGTACAATCGCTCTGGCTGAACAAGTTTGGTTTAACACCGAGTTACTGTACGGTCCAGCACACTTTGCTTTTGGCACACAACCTGACTCACCCAATGCGAACAAGCGCTGCGACAAGATTGTTGAGGATATGGGTGATAATGCTCGGCCAGAGCGAATTGGTGCGTTGAACAAGATATCCGAGCAGACAACTCAACACAAAAATACTGAGCGAACTCGTGATTATCGTTTCTAGCGGCATTTGGGTGTAGAGCCAGTTGGGCCAGTGAATAGCCGTAAAGAGCACAGATGTGATGAGGTTAGCGGGCCAGAAGAATACAAAATCCTGTATTTTGCGGAGCACAAAGCCACGAAACAAGATCTCTTCGGCGATGGGGGCAATCGGTAACAAAAAGACGAGCATGTACCAGGGTTGTGAGGCAGTAATTGACAAACCGTTTTGATTGCCACTTATGGCGTAGTCCAGCCCTACACCAAAACTCAGGTATGCAATGACGATCACACTGCTGTACCACAACCCTCGTTGATCAATCGGTGCGTTGAGCAGGAGGTATCTAACAGGACGCACACGATCAACGAAATGGAGATAAACAAACACAGGAACAACCCAGATAAAGACCCGAATTGTATTGCTGTATAATTGTCGTAGCACATCGGACGTAATCCGTTCATCGATCGTGTAGAAGATCGTCGCCCGTGCGATCCAGATAAGAAAGAAGATTGTCAGATAGAGTAGAATTGGTTGTATGGATATGCGTAGTCTACGTAATGCCATTGTTATGAAATTGGTACATCTCAATCGAAAGTAGTAATATTGGGGCGTTAGTTCTAGTATACCATTTGTTTTCAGATGATGTTATGGGTATGTTATCATAGAGTTGCTTAATATCAATTCAAGAACCATTGTCGTATGCCAATCATCAGCAGGGGCAGCGAGCAGCAGCACAGACCAAATACCATCAACCAGTCGTAATAAACAACACCTGCCAATGGTGAATTAGGAGTTACTATGTTTCGACGGCTCAAATGGTTACGTACCATCCTCGTAATCATTGGATATCCAGTAGTAATAGCACTATCCAGCTTGATGGGGATTTCAGGATTTATCTTGTGGATGGGTGGAGGAGTTACGTTATTACCAGGAAGACTCCAGCAAGGGCTTGAAATGCGTCTCCTCAATGCTTTGTTCACCAATCCCCAATTTCACCTGGATCGTTTGTATGAACAATTTGCCAATATTTTTCTCTTTATCATCGAATACATTATGCAGTTTGTGTCCTATTTCATAGGCATTCCAATATAACGGGACCTTGAGGCACCAGCTCATTCCTCGTGTTTTATTCTCCTGAGTTGAAGACAATTTTCTCATACACATCTACGAGGGTTAGTGTACACGCCATGAAACCTAACCCTCTAATTTTGGTGCAGTGTAGTACCCCTCCGGCGATTGAAGCTGACATTCCAGAATAAAATCTTCATCTATTTCTTCAGCATCGGGAAACGTTTCCTCATCAGGTGCAATAGAATAATTAATATGTTTTGTGTTTTCTTCTTCAATATACTTTGATCGCGTTGTATCAGGCGCAAAAAAGCCCCGGCCATCACTGCCTATTTGGCGTACTAATGGATATATTTTTCGTGTGACCCGTTGAATATGCCATTGATAGATCAATGGAGGTATACCGGGAACTTTGTAAAGTTTACGATAGTAGATAAAGTGGTCAACAGTCAGATATGTTTCTATCGTAATGAATGACCGATGTTCAGGAACATATGATGGTGTCGAATAATAATGAGTGTATGCCTGTAACCCAAAGTCGAGAATCCAACCATGCTCCCAAACAAATATCACTTCTCCCGTCAATGTGTAAATACTATTGCCCTGATGGATTACCTGCTTGTCTTGTGAAGATGCAGGTATGATCCAGCGAGGGTTTATTTCGAGCGCAAAAGGAGCTAATTGATTTTTGTAAAATCCAAAAAATGTGCCATTCCAATGGTTTTTGTCCGCTAATACCCACGTTGGAAGACCGATAGACCAGGTATTGCTGCCGGGGACATAATGTTCCTGGTATTCTTGTTGTGGGGGAATCGTCATTACACACATCCTTATCGAAAATAAAACACTTCAACGCTGTTCAGCACATTTTAGAAACCTCACACATCTTTTACACGTATATAAAGTAAGAGGTAAGTGAAAAAGGAAGAGACGGACATGTATCAGAATGTTAAATGGCTGCGTTTTATACTCTTTGCTATTGGTTGTATGGGTATGGCAGTAGTGGTTCCCGCAATGGGTATGCCGCATTTTGCCTCTTTGATAGTTGTCCCAATAGTGTTGTTTCGTAGGCAGCTCCAACGCTGGTTTGGATTTCGCAAACAGAGCGAGATACTCACCGATCCACAACAAATCGCATCTGCTCGTGAGCAGGAAAAAGTTGCTGATATTATGATGATTGTTTTTGCGTGTATGCTGGTTGCGTCAAGCATAGTACCTTTCTTACCCCACGAACCACTGTTTTCAATACCACTATAGTTTAGATAAGTGATGATGGAGGAAACAATCATGTTTCAGAATGCCAACTGGTTTCGCGTGACTGCATTTGTTGTTGTTTACATGGGATTGATGGCGGTAGTGGTCACAACAGGGATTCTCGGCTTGCTTCATTGGATGGCTGGGGCTGTTGTGCTATTTCGAAAGCCGCTCCAACACTGGTTTGGATTTCGCAACAGGAGCGAGGTGCTCACCGACCCGCAACAGATACAAGCTGCGCGTTCTCAGGAAAAAATCGGTGATACAGTGGCGCTAGCTTTTGCATGTATCGCATTTGGGTCAGGGTTAATACTCATCCTGGTGCAATACAATATATTGCGTTAAGCTCCACGATTTTCGAGTCGCGCAGAGATCGCAGAAGCCTTCTGGGCTTACCTTTAATTCTTGGCTGGGCAGAACATACACACACCATCGCGTTGGTAGTTACAGGGCGCGAGTGTCTGTACGCAGCTTGGACGCCCCGAAGATACCACTCGATTCGCATGGGCACTAAAGGCACGCATCTGCGAACGCGTCGCTGCAACTCGAATAACAGCAGTCTGATCAAGCTCAGATGATTGCCCCTGAATAATCAGGATCACCATATCGATCTCAGCATCATAGCCCAGTCCCATCTGAGCAATCCGGAAATCCACCTCTATGGGCTCATCAAGTCGCATATCGGCGATGAGCATGTCTTCGCCCGTGGCAAGTTGGGGATTTTTCTCACCCAGATCGTCGAGTAACTGCTCGACAGAGGACGCCAGTGATCTAATCTGCTCTTTCTCTGCACGAAGCAACAACCGATTGTTTTCTTGCCACACTTGAAAGTAAAAAACACGTTGCCCAGGTGGGCCGATGGTATCTGTTGTAATGCGATCAACTGCATCAAAATTGTGAGTAAAATCTGTCACGATGAAGCCTCTATCTCAACCAAAACAAGACCATATCTCACGCTATCGCATGAGCACTCATATTGGAGTGTATTTCAAACCCTATACAAGGAAAAGTTCATCACGCGCTTCATACTTTATCAATGCCTAGGGCTTGTGTCAAGATAGATTTATCACTACGTCATTACAGGGCCAGATGCATTGCTTTGTGGCTGCTGCTGCCAGTGCAACAACCGCATCCCATACAGCGTTACCAGAATAGATGTCCCCATGTCGGTAATAACCGCCATCCACATCGTTCCTACACCAAGTAATACTAACACCATAAAAACAAACTTAATACCAAGACTAAGCACAATATTGGTCTGAATAGTTCGCATAGTTGCGTGACTCAATGCAACCGCAAAAGGAATTTGCTGAATGTCATCACGCATCAACGTGATATCGGCGGTTTCCATGGCCTGAGCAGTACCACCCGACGCCCCACCAATCGCGATCCCCACATCGGCAGTTGCCAGCGCAGGTGCGTCGTTGATACCATCACCAACCATCGCAATGGGACCATATTCCTCACGCAATGACTGCACGGCATCTACTTTGTCTTCGGGAAGCAGATCGGCCCGCACATCAGTCATGCCGATGCTGGCTCCCACCTTGTGTGCAGCAGCCTCGTTATCACCAGTGAGCATCACCAGATCATTGATACCAACCTGTTTGAGCGACTCCACAACTCCACGGCTATTCTCACGGACCGTGTCGGACACAGCAATCATGCCCTGATACTGGCCATTAACACCGACCATAATGGGCGTGTGGCCCTGTTCAGCCTGGTGTTGGGCAGCAGCACACATCGCCTCTGTGTGAGGGATCGTTGAGTCAAACAAGCGATGGCTACCAATAACGATTGATTGCCCCCCGACCACACCCGTCACACCGCGGCCAGCCATCGCCTGTACCCCTTCTGCGCCAGGGTATTTGTTTTGAACACCCAGATTCGAGGCGCTCTGGACAATCGCGTGAGCCAGCGGATGTTCGCTTTGATATTCCACGGCACTCGCGAGCGCCAGCATATCCGAACAATCATTGCAAACGGACTCGGTTGTCAAGGTGTTGGGCTGTGGGCAGTGTAAGGTTTGTGTGCTCACCACCGATGGCTTGCCTTCGGTCAGCGTGCCGGTCTTGTCGAAAGCAATCGTTTTGATACGACTCAACTCTTCCAGATATGCACCACCTTTGATCAGCACACCACTCCGCGCCGCATTACTGATCGCACTGATGATACTCACCGGCGTGCTGATGACCAACGCACACGGGCAGGCTACCACCAGCAATGCCAGCGCCCGATACAACCAGCCCGTCGTCTCAGGGCCGGGATTCCAGAATGGCAGACCAAAAAAGAGCGGCGGGATCGTTGCTACCAGGATCGCCAGCATAACTACTGCTGGTGTGTAATAGTGTGCAAAGCGGTCAATAAAGCGCTGGGTTGGTGCACGCTGTTCCTGTGCCTCCTCGACCATTTTGATCACACGGCTGATCGTATTGTCGGCAGCATGATGTGTGACTTCGATCTCTAGCGCTCCCTCACCATTGATACTGCTGGCAAAGACATCATCGTCGATCTCCTTCTCGATCAGGCGACTCTCGCCAGTGATAGGCGACTGATTGACCGACGATATACCGGCCATGACTCGCCCATCCATGGGTATGCGTTCGCCCGGCTTGACCAGAATAACATCACCAACCTCAAGCATATCGATATGGACCTGCTGTGGTGTCGTCGCGCTCTGATCACTACAACCACACGAATCGCCACACGATGTTGTATCCTGCACCTGAAGCGGAATGACTCCCATCAGATTATTGTTACTCTGTTCACGTTTCCGCAGCAGTGTGGCCATTTTCGGTACCACCTGCATCAAACTGCGGAGCGAGTCGCGGGCACGGCTCGACGTGTAGCCTTCGAGCGCCTCACCTATTGCAAACAACACCATGACCATTCCCGCCTCTGTATATGCCCCAATGATCACAGCACCAACCGCCGCAATCGACATCAGCGCATTGATCGTGATTTCGCGATTGACGGTCAATGAACGCCATGCGCTTCGGACAATCGGGATACCCGCCACAATCAGAGCTCCAATAGAAGCAAGATCGATAAGCGGGTGATGCCTGCCAAGAAGTTCTTCAAAGATCAGACCAGGCATAATAAGCAGGGCTCCGAGGAGCGCCATCTGAGTCGCCCGGCGTCGCCACAGAAACTGGAGGAAATTGCCCGTCTGTTCTGGAGTCGTCGTTGCGGCATTCTCTTCAGTAACATCAAATCCGAGATCACGCACACGCTCGATCATCGCCTCACGTTGTACTGTTCCTGTAACATGCAACTTCTCGGATGTGAAATTGAGTGTACATTCCTGCACCCCATCAAGCTGGCGAATGCCTGTCTCTATCGTTCGAGCACAACCAGCACAATCCATACCCTGAATATGTAAAACCTGCTTTGTGGTCATAAGTACCTCAAGACTAATATTCATCTGAGCATAGTCTACACCTTCAAGTGGGGATGAATGTCAAGAGGACATAATTTGGAAAAAAGAAAGCGGTACTATGCCATCGGGCTGCTGCGTTCCAATGCAAGAAAGAGGCGTGCGAATACAAATGCGTTATCACCATGGGCGGTGAGCAGATATCCTTCGTTATCATGGCGCAACTCAGGGGATTGGTTGGTGTGCGTGTGGGCTTGACAGGTTGCTTCGAGTTGGGCCAGGCGTTCGAGCGCCATCCCAATCGCCGGCTCACTGCTGACCACCAGAATATGATAGGTGGTGTCCTCCTGCCAGATATGGATGTGTTGGCCACGGAGTTTTTGGAGTAACCCCTGGCCCTCTTCCGTAGTGAGCACACACCCCATTCGCGTCAGCAGCCAGTCAAAGGTGGCCTCTGCCGACTGATTGAGCGGATCGGCACAGACCTGATCGACAAGGCGATTGAAGAGCGAGGCTGGACTTGTTTCGCGTGCCTGCTCAGTGGAGCGATGCATGTCGCGCAGAAACAGTTCTAACTCACGACGCATAATCATCATCTGGGTAATGCGTTCCTCAAGGGCGAGAAAGCGCTCTTCGGCTGTCTTTACAATTGTAGCGTTGTCGAGATCGCCATCGCGCACGCCTTGCAGCAACACACCAATGTCGGCGAGGGTAAAGCCCAAACGCTGGGCACGTTGAATAAACCGTAAGGTGCGTTCAGCATCCGGGTGGTACAGTCGGTAGCCAGAGTCGGTGCGATCCGCAGGTGTAATCAGGCCCTGTTCCTCATAGTAGCGCAGAACCGAAGTGCGTACACCAATGCGTCGGGCGAGTTCACCGATATGAAGGAGCGTTGTGTGGTTTTTGGTCATGTTTGTCTACGCTTCCCAGACGACTTTGAACAAAAACAACGATACCACAAAGACGGTCACGGTGTATCCCACGAGCACCTGAAGCGCCGCCAGGCCATCGCTCCACACTGCGCCTTCGAGCGCCAACGCCGTTCCCTGAATTCCGACAAAGAGGAGTGGGACCAGTATCGGAAAGGAGAGTACCGCAAAGAGCGCACCTTTGGCATTGGCCTGAGCAATGATCGCAGCGATCAGCGTGGTGGCAGCCACCAGACCACAACTCCCCGCCAGCACCATGGCCGTGAATAAACCCGGGTTCTCGATCTCCACACGCAACAACACGATAAACAGGACCGAGGTGAGCAGGCCAAGCATCAGCAGCAGTGCCAGATTAAACAAGAGCTTGCCCAGATAAACCGCGTTGGGCGGTGCGGCGAGACGGAGTGCGGCGGCTGTCCGAGTCTCTTCCTCCTGGACAAAGGTGCGGGCCAAACCGGTGAAAGCGGCAAACAACAGCGCGATCCAGAACAGGGCAGCCTGGATAAGCTTCAGATCAGCGTTGCGACTCAGGAGGAGTGGGCCAAGCCCCAGGCTGATAGCGACAACCGTGCTGGCCGCAAAGAGCACCACCGCATTCAGGGCATAGCGGGTGCGTAATTCGCTACGTAGGTCTTTGCGAAAGACGGCCCATGTTGCAGCGGCCAGCGTTACCCGTGGTGGGGTAGTGGCAGTTGCTGACACAGGTCGCTGGGCTTTTACCTTATCGGTGGTCGTTTCCACATCCTACTCGCTCTCAAGCTGTATGAGCATCATTTTATACCTGGTGTGTTTCAACACCTAATCGTAGCACATAATCGCCAAAACGCAGTTCACGCGGGTCATTTGTGGCAATGATGCTTATGCCGCGCTCCCGTTGGCGCAACACCACCTGCTCGACGACAGCGGCCCCACGCTCATCAAGAGTCACAGTTGGCTCATCGAGCAGCAGCACAGGCGGCTGATGCAATAGGGCATAGGCATAGCGCAATCGCTGTGTCATTCCTGAGGAGTAGGCCGCCAGCAGATCGTGCCCTCGTCCGCCGAGGCCAAGCTCCTCAAGCAGCGACTCCAGTTCGGCAATGGAGCGCTGAATGCCACGAACCTGAGCAAAAAACTGAAGATTCTCGATAGCTGTTAGTTCGCGGTAGAGGTGGAGATCGGGCGCCACCCAGCCAATCAGCCAGGTAGCTTGATCCGGCGTGTAGATCTGGCCACCAATGGCGTAGTAAACCGCCCCCGATGAGGGGCGTTGCAAACCACACAGCACACGTAGCAGAGAGCTTTTGCCACTTCCATTCGAGCCACTTACGACCAACACCTCACCAGGATTCAGCGTCAGATCAACACCTGAGAACACATTGCGTGCGCCGTAGTTTAGCGCAATATCGGTGAGTTTGAGTTGGAGCGTTGCGTGAGCCATGTCCTCTGTTTTTTACCAATCGTTCTGGCGTTTCCGTATCAGATTCCAAATCTGTACAGACTGTTTTAGACGCCGACCGCTCGTAATGGATCAGGGATTAATAGTAACACAAAAACAATCAGCCCAAATACCGCCAGCACTTTATGCCCCATGCCAAGTTGCGAAATGTCGTTGAGTGGTGCAGGATGGCGTGGACCAATGAGGAAGAAGGCCAGCGCGGCCCAGATGAGCCAGAAAAAGGTCTGATAGGCGATCCCAAAGATGAGGCAAAGCCCAATCATACCATAGGCCAGATACTCCGAACGGCGTCCCAGCAGAGCATACGCGATATGACCGCCATCTAGCTGGCCGATAGGCAATAGGTTAATCATCGTAATGAGCAGGCCAATCCACGCACCCCACGCAACAAGGTTGAGTTGTACATCGAGACCATTGCTGGGCAGAATCTGGCCAAAGACCAGCCACTTTGCCGCAAGATAGATGAGAGAGTTACCCTCCTGAAGATACCCCGCAGGGGAAGGTGAGCCGACGGTCGATGTCGACAATCCATAGAACAGCAGAGGGATAGCAACGACCAAGCCAGCTAGTGGCCCAGCAATACCAACCTCTAAGATCGTGCGGCGATCCTCCATTGGTTCACGCTGCACAATCACGGCACCCATGGTGCCGATCCCGACCCCTGGTGGGAGTGGGATAAAGTAGGGCAGACTGACAGGGGCTTTTCGTAAACGCCCGGCGACATAATGCCCCATTTCGTGTGTACCCAGAATCCCTAGTAGTGTTGCTGCAAAGGGCCATCCACTCATTAAGGCATCGGGGTTACTGAGAACACTGCCGAGCGCATTCAAAAGCTGTGGCAATGTTTCAAGAGGTGTTGGGTACCCATACAACGAACCTGTCACGAGCACAGAAAAGATGGTCAGGAGAAATAAAACCAGTGGCAGGGCTACACGCGATGGTGAACTTGCCATAACCACCGGCAACGCCACGAGTTCATCCTGATCATCACGTCGTCGCAGAAAGGGGGTAAAACCAAGGGACTCGAGGCGACTACGGATGGTGCGGTAGAGCTTTTGGGCCGGCCCGCACAATGTGCCTTTCAGGGTCAGTGAGCCGTTGGCGTTCCAGGTGTACCCTTCGACCTCCATAAGACCAGAAAGCGCATGGCGCATCTCACCGACAACGATTAACCGATCAATAGGTTCGGCAGCAGTTTCCAAAATGTACCTCTAATTATATGGTGTGAGCTATCAGCTAATGATTGTGCTGATGTGTTGTTAAAAGTGTGTTAGTACTCAATAGTATACCACGCTCGTGTATGCACTTCCTGAGAGTGGCTATAGTAATGTGCAGCAGAGCGGAGCCTGAGCTTGTCGAAGGTGTAGCGGCAGACAGACGAACACAGCGACACAAATGAACAGAGGCGCAAAGCTTGTGTAGAAGCGTTGGGGCGATGGAGTGTTGGGGTGTGAGGCAGTGGATGGGTTGCCTGAGCCTGTCGAAGGCAACGTGGGGCCGGGGGTGTGGAGAACGGCTGAATAGCTGTAACACAGAGACACGAAGGAATAGAGGGGCAGCGGACGAGCGGCGGAACAACACTACGAACGCGTCATAACCCGTAGCAGCAGTTTGCAATCGCCGTATTGTCTTCTTGAGACGGGCCGTCACGGGGGACGGCCCCGACGCGATGGTTAAGCATTGACACGGAGGCACAAGAGACACAGAGGGACATGGGTCTAAGTTATCTATTTTCACAATATTGCGTAGGTGCGTGGCTGGCTCGCGCATCGGAAGAGCGGAGCCTGAGCTTGTCGAAGGCAACGTGGGAATGAGATGGGTTGCCTGAGCCTGTCGAAGGCGAGCGACTTGCCCCGCCGCTCAAGCAGCGGGCTCAACAACACCGCCTGCTCAAGCAGGCAGTGTGCTTCTTGCCTGGGTCACCACCTAATAATGATTACATCCTCACTCAAATGCCCAGAGGCATTCACCCAACCTGTCTTCATTACCAACCACCTCCCTTGCGGGTACCCAAGGTGCAACGCCTGGGCCGGGGGTGTGGTGTGCTTTTGGGGGTAGGTTTTAGGGTGGTAGTACCTGGCCCTGGTTGACTATGGTAGACGGCCAAGGTTCTGGCACCAATTGGGCTGGCAGCGGGAGCGGTTCGTGACGGATCAGTGGGACCAGTACCCAGCGCCAGCCGAGCCGCACGGTCTGGGTCGGTCATCTGCGTCATTTGCCACTGCCAGCCACCCCGTTTGGTGCATTTGAAGCCCTGCGCGTACCACGCCCACAACCGATACCACGCGCTAGCAGACGCCCCTGGGGCCAGATCGGTGATCACGAAGCACGGGTCGGGGTCGGTCGCATCCCACCAAGCCAGCAGGGGACCGGATAGCTGACTTGCCCGTTCTTTGCAACAGGTACCAGCGATCTGCTGCGGGCCGCCGTCTGGCGGCCGCACGTCGCGCAACCAGACCCAGCCGGCATGCCCATCCGGACGAAATGGTGCCCCGGTAGTGATGCGGAGCAAGGGATGCCAGCCGAGCCGCACGATCCGGCGACACAACCAGCGGGCATACAAGCCGCGGTCAGCGAGCACGATGAGGTGCCAAGCAGGCGGAAGGGCGGGACACAGCAGCCGGAGCATCCGCAGCCACTCGCGCCGCCACGCCTGCTTGCGCCCCGCTACTCGGATGGTCCAAGCCACCGGAAGGCCGATCCCGCGAGAGACACCACGGACTGCGTGAACAACAAAGCGGTCGCGGAGCGTGGTGGCATCAAGGGTGAGGGCCATCTGGGTGCGGTCCCACAGGCGCACAATCCAACACAGGAGGGGTACAAAACAATGGGTCACAGCAAGCGTCCGGCGCTGGCGTCCGGCTTTGCACGGGGCCTCGAGACACCATTCGGCGCGGCGTTGCTCGATGGTGGCGACCGTGCGTTGGAGCAAGCGTGCCAGCAACGTGGCGACCGTGAGGCGGCCACAGGAACGCGTCAGCGCACTAC
>JBCDFA010000249.1:0-11841 GCA_039178835.1 Chloroflexota bacterium | reverse complement strand
TACTCGTCACATCAACATCTGGCTCGACAAAGTCATTATTGGCAAAACCATTGGTGGCGGGATTCTGCGTGAACGTGAAGCCACCGGGACCCGGTGTATCAAATTGATCATTCCATTGCAACTGGACCTTGTTCTGTGCAACGTCACCATCGCGGTTCTGGACGTTGGAGTCATTGTGATCATCTGATGCGCCGCCGTTGTATTGTCCGGCGTCTTCATCATCGAGACGGGCAGTAACGCGAATGACATATCGGTCGTCATCATTTTCGACGTTGTCCGGATTATTGAACACATCCCGATTGCCGCCATTGAACAGTTGTGTACGGTCATTATCGCCGTCCGACCCGTCACCATCGACTAGGTTAAAGGTTGTGCCAACAGACGAGATGCCATTACCAGTCGTACTCAGGTTAGCGCCGACATGAATGACTTCCGCACTTAACAGTTCAATCACGCGATTTTGACGGCCACCCGTCTGATTGTTTGGGGAGGCCAAGTCAATCATCGTCAGATCGTAGGTAGTCCCTTCGGGTAAGGTCACCGTGATGATGTAACTGAATTCCTCACCAATGGCGAGATCGACGTTATCAGCATCGTGTTCGGAGGTGCCGGTGTTGGGGTCATCGGTGGAGTCAACATATTCGGTGACAGTTCCGGCGGTTGCGCCATATAGGATCGAGGGGTCATCAACTGCTGGCGTCTGACTGGGATATTCAATCTGCTTGGTAACATCCACATTTGGTACTGTCAGAGCGTCGGTGGTATCGCTGGCTTCGTAATCATCAACCACGCCGCCTTCACCATCAGCATTATTACGTTCACCTGTGTCGCTGCCTGCGCTGCCCGGTGTGGCATTGCCTGTCCCGTTGGCTCCGGGCAATGACGAATAACTGACGACGCCTGTGGTAGTCCAACTTTCGCCCGGCGCAGTCTCATCGCTGATCTCGAAGCGCACGTTGATACTCACTGTGTCACCAGGTAAAATCTCTGACCAGTAGAAGCCAAACGGCCCCGGGGAGGGGTTACTGGTGACCACTACGCCTGTCGCTGGCCCGGTGGTGACACAGCAGGTTACGACATCGAGATAATCGAGTGGGAAGACAGCAGAGAAGTTCACATCATAAGCGGGGGCGGCCCCATTGTTGGTGATGTAAAAACGATACCAGACCGTATCGCCAGCATCGCCTATCGTGATGTCACTGCCGTTGAAGCTGTCACGTTGTCGGTAGTTAACTGCCAAATCCGGTTCTTGGACAATGACACCGCGATCTTCCGAAGTATCAGCAGCACTTCCGTTGGCGTTAAGTGTCGCGTTAGTCGTAAGTTGGGTGCCGTCTTGATTTGTGCTGATATTATTGACGACCACATTGAATTCAATCTCAATGGTCTCGGTATTGGCGTCGCTATCAGTGTTGTTGATGGTACCAAAATCAAAGGTGACATCTGTTCCAGATGAGCCACCACCGCTAACACTGACCGTATCGCTCCAGCCAGTGTCATTGGTAAAAGTAAGACTTTGCGAGTTCGCGATATATTCCAGTCCGTCAGGAATGCTCACTACTGTACTGACATTGTTGCTGGTTCCTTCGGCAATTTCAAAAACCAGACTGTAGGTCACCACCTCACCAATCAGCACGGGGCGTTCACTGCCTGCACTGCCGTCCTCGGTATCACTCGAGTCAGGCTCACTGGTACTTGCAATTGACAGCGTCAAGTTGCTCTGCGCCATCAATAGGTCTGATGTCAGTAAGAAACCCAACAACAAAAACAGAAGCATCAGATATCTGATACTTCGTTGAAGATGAATGAAGGAAGAAAGTAAGTGTGGCATTGCAGTATGTCATCCTTATGCAGTACAAACCCCGGCAGACCCGGTGATAACAATTGTTTTGCTAGTGTACCGAATGACAACTGGCTCAAGATATGAAAGCAGGCTCTAAAGAAGTACGTTACTGTGGCAGTTCTGCAATGTACGAAGAGCGGATCATAAAGATTGAGGAGAAAGAAGAAAAGGTATGTTAGTACTTATGAGGTGCCATAGGGGAGATTTGGAATATGCTACAGTGTGGGATGAAGACATCCTTTGTTGCACATTATGTTAATCAAACACATGCATTGTCCGGGTCGAAGCTCCCTGCACGCCGCAAACGGCGTGGCGTGCAGGGAGATCTCATGGGATCTAGGGCCACCACCACTGCTGGGAACCATAGGGGTATTCGATGCGACTGTCGACGTGCACAAAGGTACTGTAACGGATAATGCCACTAAACCCACAGGTCTTCGCATAGTTCTGGATTTGGTTGGGGCTTCGACTAGTTACCCGAATATCGGCGGCCAGCCCATACATATGCTGACTGTTGGATGACCCACCGACCCGACTATTATGAGCAACACTGCGAAAGCCAGAATTGATATTCACTGGATTATCTCCGGCTTTCTTCCGCAAGGCTTCCAGTTTCCACATCAGCCGCCGGATGTTTTCGCGCACAGTTGCCTCACTGACTTTGCCGCCCCGAAAGCCACTGCCATCCTTGGAGTAGAATTCACTCCAGTCAAAATTGATGGTGGACTGATCGGCTTCTTCCATACGATTGAGTTGGGCTTGCGTTTGCGGACCCACCCGGCCGTCAACCTGTAAGCCATAAGCTCGTTGAAAGCGCCTGACGGCGGCTTCGGTCTGCGGACCAAAGGACCCATCCAGCTCTACAAAAGTACGGGTCGGGCTATCGGCTGCCCACCCAGCGATCCGGATTTGCAGTTCTTTGACTGCACTGCCCTTCATCCCCCGATGCAGCACGGGAGGCCAGGGATATGCGTGTGTCGTTTGGGCTGTGCTGGCAATGAGACTGGCCAGCAGCACTAGCGCCACTACCAGCCGGAGCAGGCGTATTCCAGTACCATTGATAAACCGAGCCATGCATAATCTCCTTTCAAGACCAAGTGTACGGCTATACGGCGTACAGGAATCGGCGACCACTAGAAGATGGATACTCATACCAATGAGCTAATCAAACCAGTATTATCGTGCCACACGAGTCGATCCATGGAGGTGCGGTATTGTATATGATGGGGAATGTCGTCAACTTGCTTGAAGTATAGGGGATACTTGGTGCGTCGTCTATCGTTCGATTCAACGATATGGCTAACGATCTACGCCGACGTGACACGACTACAAGATATCTCTCCCCTAAGGGGCACATCGTCGATCATGGGGTCGCTGTCCGTGTTCTGGACCAACTTGCCCTGTTCTTGAGCAATCTTTGTCGGTCCAGAAAGTAGGGCCGCCTGAGGGGCCGCTTGAGGGCCGCTTTCTGAATCAATACCACTTATAACGCCCACACAGATCGGACAATATGGCAGAAGAAACAGATGACAAAATATCAACACAAAAGGTGCACAATCAGAGTTTGATCGTGCACCTTAGATAATCGAGTGTGATTACGTATGTGAGTGTGTGCTAACTACCTGTACACGCCGAGCCATTGAGCTCAAAATCTGTTGGGACTACAATTTCTCCACTATGCTCATTGATGAGCCCAAAGTTTACCGTGCCGCCGTTCGCGTCAATCGTTCCGTTCCAGTGGCTCACCTCGTTGGCTGCTGTAACTGCGTTGCCTGATTGACTCACATTAGCATTCCACGCACGTTCTACCTGTTGTCCTTCGGCATACATCCACGTTAGTATCCAACCATTAATTGGCGCGCTGGCATTGTTGATGATAGTTATCTCTGCTCGAAAACCATCATTCCATTGATTTGCGACTTCGTAGTCGACCATACATGCACCATCGACAGGTGTAGAGGTTGGTTCAGGCATACTTGTCGGTGTTGGTGTTGCTTCTCCTGGATTACCCGTCTCATACCGTACCTTGGCTGGGTTTGTGCAACTCACAGCTATGTCTGCACCAGTCGATGGCCACGCCATAGTGCCATAGAAATCAGGTTTGCTGGTGTAAAGATATGATGCTGGTATTTCACGATCTGGAATAGTGGGGTCCCACTGCACTGCGCCATCAACGTAATTGCCGTGTTCAAGTATTGACTCACTCGTGCCATCATCTTGTGCGCCAAGAAAGTTCCCAGGTGCATCAGTTAACTCATTACCGACGATATTTTGTGTATCCGAATGATCCTGATGCCACAACCCTTCATGATAAACACAATTACGCAGATACGTGTTGTATGGCCCGGCAGGCCCCCAGAAATCCGCAATGCCAATCTCCGACACCACATTCCCCTCAAACAGATTGGCAAATGGGTAGTGACCGTGAATCGAGATGTCAGGCAATGTTCCATGATCGCTAACCGGATCACGGCTGTAGTTGTAGGCAAAGACATTCCCGTTTGCACCAAGGTGCACCATCATTGCATGCCGCAGGGTTTCAAAAATACTGTTTTGTGTGAGGCATCCTGTTGTGTGGTAGCCTAACTCAACGCCATATCCGTGTCCACCGCCGCCATAGTCGTGAGCTTTGTGGAAATAGCTGTCGTGTACTTCGCACCGATACACCGTATTGGTTTTAATATGGCTTTTGTCAGCAAATTCACTCTCAACATTACGAACCCACGTGTATGCAGCATTCTTCCACAAGATCATGGAAGCATCGCCTGTATCGCCGCTACGGTCAAGATGCAGATTTTCGATACCGACATAGCTAACAAGCCCTTGAGTGCGAATGACCGGATTTAGACTTGCATCAAAATTGATGTTGAGTGGTTCACGTAAACTCAGCGTATTCCCGTCCACAGCTTCCACCATACCGATCTGTCCAACCGATTGCTCAGCCCAGCCTTGCTCCCATCTGGGATCAATATACATTTTGTCGGGGTCGTTGTCCTGCTGAATCTCAAAGAAAGTACCTGGCGTAAAAGCAGAGGCATCAGAGACCGTAAGTGTGGTTGAACCTTTGGTCATGCCATTAACCACGTCAACCCAGTCACCACGCTGATACGTGACGACCTCTATCGCATCGGCACTTCCAACGTCGAAAATGAGACGTGTCTCTGTCGGATCTACCCCACGCAGCACAGTGCTGTCATCTATTTTGAGGGAAGTATTGATATGGTAATTGCCAGCCGGAATAGTGACAGCATTGTTGGTTGTGCCTTTCACCGCATCAATGGCTTCCTGAAAAGCACTCGAATCGTCTTGGTCATCATTTGGGACCGCACCATAATCAAGCACATTAGCGCCCTCTGAAACAGCTGGAATGCCTCCAAGGATACCAGCCTGAGACCAGTCGACTAATCGATCAGCGGGAATGATTGCCGCTGTGCTAGGCGCAGCACCGGAGAGTGCGGCCTGTGTAAGTAAAGACAGCATAATCAAGCATGTGGCTAACACCTTTCGTCTGAAGTGAAAGTACATCATTTTGGTATCCTCCTTAAGTAGAGCATCCATATTGAAGCAAATAAGAAGCCATCTCTGCAAACAAGGTATTGCAGAGATGAATAAAAGGAATATAAATGCTCGTAAACGAAGGAAGTTGAGATGGTTAGCATAGAATCCCCGACGACCATTCCTCTGTTAAAAAGCAGTTATATTGATTATAGTATCAGATATTGAGGTGAAAGTGTGGCATGTGGATGACATTTTTGAGAGATGCAATATACCCTATTCTCTTTTTACGCATCCTGTGGCTTTTAAACTTTATTACATCCTCTTGTTTGCAATGAAACTACCAGATACGGCACGACCAAACGAACGGTAGAGGATGCTCATCTGCTTCTCGTGCACGCTACCACTATCTATCTATCTAGGGATTTCCCTTAGGACAATCTAAGGTCTTTGCCAGATGACACTGCCGTGCATATATAGTACAGTAACTCTACATCGTCTTCTATGTGATGAGTCATTATGATAGCATAAACTTGGAAAGGATATAGAGTGAACTCGATCGTTACTAGGTTTATTAGCGGCACTCTTCAAAGCGGGGACACATCTGTCGCCTCTAATATCGAGCAAAACCTCTCTGATGCCTACTATACTCTGAAAGCCGCCCTTGGACAGTTCTTTGGATTAGATAGCTCCTACACATTGATACACACCCCACGCCGTCTGGGCGGATTGTGGACCTTCCATGAAGGATTGTCCGCAGCCCATAGTTCTCAGCATAGACTCTGAATACAAACCATAACGATCAGAACCTATTGATGGTCATCTTTGCGATGATCTGTGTTTGCGTGCCGTGAGTCGCCAACGGCATGATGATTTTTTGCAAGACGGCGGCGATCTGGCAGGTGTGCAGCCCTGGTTCAAGCAGGCTCTGACAGATATGCACGCCATCCAACACGACCAATCGGATGAATCTATTCCTCCGCACGCCTCAAGACAACGGTTTCCTGGTGCCTTTGTATGAAGTGCGCTGATCATTTATACATATCACTAGTTCACAATAGGAGTAATTGCATGGCGGTTCAACCGACATATCACTGGCAGTTCGCGGAACGAGAAGGGTCTATCGCCAAAGATACGATAAGCGGGGTCGAAGGGAGATTTCATAGCGTCTTGTGGCAATTCCATGGTCGTATCGGCCATGCCATCAGAGTACGGGGTAAAGAGGGACATGTTAATTTCGGCAACGTGGCTGGTCAGTTCGGCACCAGCGATTTCACCATCGCCTTTGGTATAAATATTCTGAACACCCATGATCAGAATGATGTGGACATCATCGGCAACCGCTCCGTCATGGGGCATGGGAATTGGGTCTCGTTGCGACTAGAAGAGAAACAACGCCTGACCTTTGCGGTCGATGAGGATAGCAAAGGCAAGCATCACGCGGTTGCCAAGACTGGCAAGGTGCTCATCGCAGAAAAATGGCAGCATATCGCCGTTGTGCGGGAAGGGCCAACGCTCAGGATCTATGTTAATGGGTCGCTCGTGGCGGAAGGCGCATCCGAAACAGGTGTTGCCAATATCCAGAACGGCGTTGATCTGAAACTCGGTCATTGGAGAAGGCATGCACATACCGCACTTTACGAAGACTTGCGTATCTACCACACAGCCCTCAATGCGGTACAGATCGAGAACCTGATACCGCCCGTGAATCGTCTCTTGCGTCGGGGTCAAATCGAACTCGTCGGCATCGGTGGTGCCGCCGTGATCCTCACGCAGGATGTGGCCGACCTTTCGCCCTATTCACCAAACTTTCAAAGGCTCCGGCTTGGCCCGGATACGGGCGCGACGCTTTACAAAGGCACCAATTTTGGGGGCGTGTCGCAAAAGCTCTACGCTGATGTGCCAGAAATCCGCTTCACAAAACTTGATGCGTTTCCACGTTCTGTCCACATCTGGTCAACCGTTGGCGACCCATTCCGCGGCAATTGGATCATCAAAGCACCCAATGGTCAGAACTTGAGCCACAACATACACAGGCTGACGACCTCACCAAATCATACCGACGCTGAGCTATTCATCTTTCACTACAACCCCAATTTTGACCAACCGCTGCTCATGCCCGTCACAAGTCAAGAAATATCCCAATTGCGCGTGGGGAATGAAGCCACTGTGCTGGTCGTTGATGACTCAGAACCGGATAAAGATGCGTTCTCGATCGTTCATCCGTCACGTGACCGCTGGCTCAAACTCAATCGCGACAATAGGTTTAGCAGGAGGAGGAGGTTTAGCAGGAGGTTTAGCTGGACTCTGCAACGCGAGGAGCGCGCCATTTTTCATCGCGTCATCAAGATTGCGGATAATGAAGGGCAAGTTGGCGAATTGAAAGCGGGCGAAGTCGCGCTATATGATCGCATTGCGTACAAAGGCAAAACGTGGATTTTCTCTGACAATGAGCACAATAATGCGGGCAACTTCACGAGTTTGCGCAGTTTTGATCGCATGGATAACAAAGTCTCCTCAATTCGCGTGGGACCCGATACGGGCGTGACGCTCTTCGCCAATGAAAATCAGGTGGTGGATGAAGCACGGCGAGAATCAGAAATCGAAGACTTCATCGACAACGTGCCGACGATGGAGGAAACGCAAATTGGCAATGATAACATTTCTTCGCTCAAAATCTTCCGTACTGCCGCAACGGAGACGATCTTTACTTCAGTAACCAGTAAGCTGAGCCAGGATTATCGCATGGTCGATGAGCAACTGGAAGAGTTTTCGTCCTACCGAACGACTCTGCGTTTGCCTCCCGAAGTCCGCGAGGTCGAGGTGTCCGCAACGGACCTGACCACGATTGAAGTCGAGGGCACCCTCCACGAGATCGATGAAGTCCGCTCGGTCACGCTCAGCCCGAACCTGTTGAACAGCATTATGATTACGTCGGAAGCCGATGATCTCAGCACACCCGGACTCAAATTCCGCACGAGCGATATGCCAGAGAATCAGTTTGTGGTTATCTTCCCCGATCAAGACGCTCATCAGAAAATCGCTGAGTTGGAAGATGATGCCCTGTGGAACGCAACCGATGCCCAAGGCAACCTGATTGTCGATCAAACAAAGCATACCCAAAGCGAGGTCGCCAGCGTCCAGAACACCATCAAGCGGGTGATGGCGACTACACTGCCGACTGATGACACGCCCGCTACGGGCACCGATGTGTTTGAGCGGAACGGCTTGAGGCGTAGTGTGTCAAAGAGCCGCGTGGTGGGAAGCAAGCAGACTCAGACCAGCCAGGTTGTATCTGGCGCGGCACTCGGTAATCCCTGGACACTTCACTTCAAATCATCTTCCACAGGCACAATTCCTGAGGGATCAGCCGGACTTGTGCAAGCTTCGCCTAAAATCTGGGAAGAACCGCTTGACCAGAATAGTTTTGAAAAATTAGTCGCGCGGGCTCAGATTGACACCGAACCTGGCACGATTAGCAGCACAGATGATCTAAAACCTGAATTTGCTGCTCGGAGCCTAATTGGTGGTTTCGGTGATTTCGTTGGTGGTGTCATTGACGATGTTGGGGACTTCTTTGACGATGTCGGGGATGGGATCGAAGAAGGTATAGATTTCACTATCGGGGCTATCGATGATACGATCAACGTGTTCATCCAAGTCGGCGGTCAGATCTTTCGATTCGTGGCGGATACCGCGAAAAAAGTTGCCGACTTCGTCACAGCCGTGGTCGAACAAGTGGTGGAGACGATCCAGCAATTCATCGAATTTTTGCGATTCCTGTTCGATTGGAAAGATATTCTCGACACGCAGCGCTATCTGGTAAAGACGATCAACGGCGCGTTCGATTCGGCAATCCACCTGGTTGATTCGGCGAAAGATGTCGTGTCGGACTTTGTCGATACCTTGCAAGATGGTATCGAAGATGGCATCAATAGCCTCATCGGTGATATGGGTGTTGAGCCGGACTCTGTGCAGACGAATTCGGGTTTACCTGAGGGGCTCGAGTGGTTACTCAACAAAATACTCGGCGGCTCAAAGAGCAAAGATGCCAATACATCAACAGCCATTAGCTCGACAGGTGCAACCTTAAGCGACGGCACACCCTTTGAACAAGCCTTGCAGAACTTGCTAGACGCGCTCGAAAATGTCGTCGGCATCGGGTCGCGCATCATCGATGGCTTCACTGATACCATCGAGTCGCTAATCGCTAACCCCAGCCGCCCAGAGTTGGCACTGGTCGAAATTTTGGAAACATTCCGCGATGTCGGTATCCAAACCCTCGACTTTGCTGAGGATATCGCCTTTGCCATTTTGAATGCTGTCATTGCTGCGATTGACCTGTTGCGCGATATACTTAATGCTGAAATCCGCATCCCGCTTATTTCAGACCTATTTAAGTTGCTCGGCGCAGGCAAGCTCACCCTGTTGAATTTGACGACCTTGCTGGTGGCTGTACCGCTCACAGCGGTGTCGAAATTAGCATTCGGTGAAGCACCATTCAAGAACGTACCACCAGCCGAGTTTCCGCAGCAGGAGGACCCATCTGTTCAGTCCATAGATACAATCAGACTACAGAGCATCACGGCGCAAACGAATGAAGATGAGCTCGATATTGATCGCACACGACGCAAGGTTCGCGCTTTCGGCAATCTGGCGATTGTATGCGATATGATTAATGGCTTGCTTGCCTTAGGTTTGGATGCGATCCCAGAAATTTCCGACGATAACGGCGAATCAACAGGCCTTCTGGAGGTTATTAGCATCACACTGGGTGTCTTGAGTTGGCTATCCAGCTTCCCTGCCTCACCGATTGAACCGGGTGGTTATCCCTACCACATCGCGCAGAGCAAACATGCGGTCAAAAATGGTGCGACCAACGAAGAGCGCGACAGCCTTAAATGGGAGCGCATCATGTGGGGCTGGCGCACAGGTGTGTTGGGCATAGAAATCATTTATCTGTTTGGGGGCTTTGCCACAGGTGGTGATGCATTCAAGAAACAGCGCCTGCGACGTGCTGATGCCGTCACATCAGGGCTCCTGTTCGTGTTTGCCGCAGTCGATTTAGGGATCACAGGACGCTTTTTGGCGACCATCCCCAAAGAAGACGGGCGCACGCTCCAAATCACGAATGAGGTGTTGACGATGGCACCCAGCCTCTTCAGTTGGCTGCGACAGTTCAAAGATCCAGCGACGCTTGCGTTCACCCTACCTGCGCTGGGGCTTATGAATCTCGTCGCCACATTTACGCCATTCTTTGTCGGTACGCGCTTGCTTTCTGCTGATTTGGATGAGTTGCGCTAGGCACACGTCAACAAGACTATTTCTTCGTACAGAATGTTTAATATCGCTTTCTTCTCTGTCCGGCGATTGTAGCGGGCAAGACTGATTTTGGTGATGGTGCGCGTCAGCCATACGGGAAACTGCTCAGGCTGACGTACACCAGGTCAGAACGACGGAATTGCATACGTAGATTGCATAGTAATGCTGCTGTGGCTGAGGCAGCATTACTGTATAGTGGAAGGCCCTATGCACCGGGTGAAGTGCATCAAGCGTGTTCATTTTACTCCCTGCTCTGTATATCTGTCCCTATCCCTGTATAAGGTTTACCTCACTCACCCGTCCATCTTCACCGAAGTAAATATCAAGCCAGTAGTAATCAATGAGTTGTACACCGAGATTGTACGCAATTGTGTTCTCGTCTCGTCCTGCATCTGGTGGACCCAAATATTCAATGACCTCAGCCTCAGTTGGGCGCTCTGTCATTAGCCATGTTTCCACATCTCTATACATACCAAAGCGGGGGTTGTCTGGATCACCACTGTCGTGCCAGGCCAACCACGTTTCTCGGTCAAAATCGTTTGTTTCAACACCAAATGTTTGATTGAGATACAACACACCTAATCCAAGACCACTCAACGAAACACAAGACATTACACAAACAGTGATTAAAGCAATAACCATCAATGGAACTCGTCTGGTTTTTTGTGCTTGCACGATGTCCCCCATAACGTTCTACAGCATTTGTATGTAGTGTTATGTACGTTCTTCGCAGGATTTTGTTACAACAGAAAACACAAGAAACATTTCTCAACGATCTGCGGGGAATTTTCCCCTTTATTCTGGTGTAGATCTCAGGTATGCTAGGATGCATACTGTTTAGAGTAATCACAAAAAAGTAAAAGAGTTCACTTTTATCTAGGAGAGAGCTTGTTCTATGACCCGACTTATTATCTGGTTTGGTGGATTACTGACGGCATTTGGTTTTATCAGTTATCTGGGATCGGGTGCCGCCAGTGTTACAGCACTGGCACCTGTAGCAATCGGTTTGCCCATACTCATACTTGGTTTGGTGTCACGCAACAACCCAAACCCTATGGTTATACACGGTGCTGCTGCTTTCGGTGTGCTTGGATTATTGGGAACCGTAGGAGGTGTGTCAGGCATTATTTCAACGCTGTTGCTTGGTGGCAAAGTCCTCCCTCAGACATCAGTAATGCTAC
>JBCDFA010000248.1:0-11855 GCA_039178835.1 Chloroflexota bacterium | reverse complement strand
GTGAACTAATCATCTGTGGCGATGCCGTTGCTGCGCCACTCAGAGGAAACTGTGCATCCCGTGGCAAATCCTGGCTTGCATCTACAAAGGACGTTTCCGCATCGAGGTCAGGTAAACTCTGCACCGCCTCGACCGCCAGTGCCGAGGCTTCGGGACCAATCGCAATCCACGGGTCGTCACCGTTGTGGTATGACGCCGGGAAGAAGGGTGAACCAGGAGCGACGCATGCCGAGGCCGCAAAACGCAGGTTGCCAAAGCCCTGAGGTGTTGTAGCACCAATATGCACCATCGCCTCTGCCGCTGCGCGAATCGTGTCATAGCGCACAGCTCCATCTGGTCCGGCGATATTGGCTGAAGCAAAGACGGTTTCTGTTGTCGCAAATGCCTCGGCTAGTTCTGGCAAACGACGACTTTCCACCTGGCCAATTGAGACATAATCAAAGCCGGCATCGAGCGCAAGTTGCTCTGCGCCAGCAAGAACGGTCGTAACATCAGCACAGGTATTGGCGACCTGGGTGAGTGCCAACCGCGTACTCTGCACCGTGTACCCCGCGTTCTCCAATCGTGAACGGGTCAGCTCGACGGCCTTCGCCACCCGACTCACATCTGCCTCACGTGCTCCTGCGGTAATCGTTCTGATTTGCATAGCCTGCATGTCTTCCTTTATGGCATACTAACGTACCGATACAACCTTCGTTGGGTATTGTACCAGCGTATTCGATCATGAGCGATGTCACTCATATCACAACCTGATGGTCTCTTCTTCTGCGGACAGTGGGTTCGATGCAAACGCATATTCTTCAACAACCTGCCCACCGATCAAGTGCTCCTGAATAATGCGTTCGAGGACCTTGGGCGTACAGGAATGATACCAGACGCCTTCGGGATAGACGACGGCAATCGGACCATGCTCACACACACGTAAACAATTCGCTTTGGTCCGAAACACACTGCCGCGTGAACCGGAAAGGCCCAGTTTCTTGAGACGATCCTTCAGATAATCCCATGCCTCATTGCCTTCCCTCCGGCTACAACACTTGGCTTTGGTTGGGTCGGCACACAACAGAATATGACGTTTGTAGCGCCCAATCCCATATTTTCGTGCTTCTGACTGTAGTTCTTTACGTTTCGACATGATCTTACCTCGTGAAAAACGGAACGCGATAAAAGGTATTGTACCATTGTCAGAAGATGTCGTCATGGGAATGGAACCACAATGATATTCAAATCGTCTTAGATAAGGCAGAAAATCTAGAAAATGAAGGTATATGGGAGCAAAACATGTGTAGGAAAATATGTATAGCGGGAACCTGTCTGATGATCCTTCTGCTCTCACGCTGCGGAGTCACTTCAGCCAACGGAGATCCCCAACTTATCCAAACCGATACGTTTGAGGGAGTGATTTTTGATTCACATATGGCACAGGAACGTTCGATGCCATATTTTCTTGACAATGTCGACGATTACTGGGTCCCCACACCGGATGATGTGATGCAGGTCGAAGCTGGCCTGGCAGACTACCTCCAGCAGAACGCCCAACCAGAATATACGCGGTTGCGGCAACACTTGTCCGAATACAAAAGGCAGTATGTGGGTATTATACAAAATGGCCAACCTTCTATTTATGTAAACTGTGTCTGCATTGAATTCTCGAATTGGGAAAATAGTTTTAATGTGGTTATTGAGGGTGGCGACTGTTTTTTCCAGCTTCAGTATGATGTTGAAAACAAGCGCTACTTTAATTTGCAGGTCTATGGTGCTGCGTAGTCACGTTGAGCATGTAAAGATCGAACAATAACGTGGGCATAGTGCAGATATGACCAGGGAGAAAAAGACATGTGTAGGAAGATGTTTATAGCGGTGGTTTGTCTCATAATCCTGGTTCTTGGTGGCTGTGGCACTCAGGCGACTACCACTCCACCAACTCAGACGACTGACACTACCAACTCAACACCAACAGAGCTACCCAATTCAGAAACCGTTCTGGTGGAAACCCAACCAATAGATGCGACCACAGAACAAATTCAGACGGATACCTTCGAGGGTGTTATCTTCAACGAGCAGATGGCGCAAGAGAGCTCCGTGCAGTTTCTTCTTAACAATGTCGACGGCTTCTGGACACCAACCCAAGATGATGTCCTGCAACTGGAGGACGATCTATCCGCCTATCTTCAACAAAACGCTGAACCAGAACATGCACGCATCTGGCAGGAACTAACTGACTACGAACGACAATATGTGGGCATTGTTCAAGATGAACAAGAAAAGATTCATGCGAGCTTTTTCTGTGACGGCCTTATCGACACATCTATGAGCATTGTAGGCGGTGATGATTGCTATTTTCAAGTCATCTACAATGTGGAAGAGGATCTATTCTCTTATCTGAACGTTCACAGTGAGTCATAATCGCTGTTTCGTCCAGGTAGCTTTAGTTTTAGGGTAGCAGGTACGATAACCAGGGGGTGAGATATGCATAAGAAGATGTTCGTAGTGGGAATTTGGCTGATGAGTCTGGTTCTTGGTGGCTGTGGTGGCCAAGCAACAACTACTGCACCAACACCGACGACTGACACTGCCAACTCAGCACCGACGGAGCTACCTGCTTCGGAAACTGTAAGAGATGACGACTCAACCGAGGCTATCTCAACACCACTAACGGAGCAGACCAATATTCGCGGTGTTATTATCGACGTAGATGCCATTGAATTAGATATGGTACAGATCTATATCACTAATGCTGAGGGGGTATGGACACCAACTCAGGACGATGTGATTCAACTCGAGTCTGGGCTGGTCACCTATCTTCGGCAAAACGCTGAACCAGAACACGAGCGCATTTGGCAGGAACTAACTGACTACGAACGACAATATGTCGGCATTGTTCAGGATGGCCAACCAAGTATCTATGCCAACTTGTTCTGTCGAGGTGAAGGCAACATTTCAGAAACAGTGATTATGATACCTTTAGGCGGTGGTGATTGCTACTTTCAAGTCATCTACAACGTCGAGGGGGATCTATTCTCTTATCTGAACGTTCATGGCGAGTCATAATCGCTGTTTCGCCGAGACAGTTTTAGAGCAACAAGCACAATAACCAGGGAGTAAGACATGCGGAAAAAGATGTTCGTATTGGGGATTTGGCTGATAATCTTGGTTCTTAGTGGCTGTGGCGCTCAGGCGACAACTACCCTACCAACACCGACGACTGACAGCACCAACTCAAGCCCAACAGAGCTACCCAATTCAGAAACCGTTCTGGTGGAAACCCAACCAATAGATGCTACTACAGAACAAATTCAGACGGATACCTTCGAGGGTGTTATCTTCAACGAGCAGATGGCGCAAGAGAGCTCCGTGCAGCTTCTCCGTAACAATGTCGACGGCTTCTGGACACCGACCCAGGACGATGTGATACAACTGGAGGGTGGACTAGCCGCCTATCTCCAGCAAAATGCTGAACCAGAACACAAGCGCATCTGGCAGGAATTAGCGAACTATAAACGGCAATATCTAGGTATCACACAAGACGGTCAACCAAGTATCTATGCCAACTTGTTCTGCGCCGAATTTGATAATTGGGAAGACACACTTGTCGACGTAGATGGTGGTGGCGATTGTTTCTTCCATGTTCAATACAGCGTCGAGAACGATCAGTTCTTTGATCTACAAGTTCATGGTGAATCATAAAGAACAATTTTGTAATCTACCATACCACAGGGAAACTTTTTGGTTCCCTATTGCGTCTTGTATAGTAGGGCAGAGAATGTGGACGTGGTGAATGGCAAAGGAGCAGGGAGCAAGACAGTCTTACAAAGGTGGTTGTTGAACGAAGTTGGTTTGGGACTCCTTCGCAACAAAGGGGTTTTTGATCACTCGACACAGACATACAACCTGATATAGACAGATGCAACCTGGGCATTTTCACGATTCGTGCAACACTATGCCCGCAATGTTAGGATGGCAGAGGTTACAGGTGCCAGCATCCTACACCAGACCTTTGATCGCTTCCCAGGCAGCATCCACCTGTTGCTGTGTTGCTCCCAATGTTCCGCTATTATCGATCACAACATCTGCCTGCGCGACCTTCTCTGCCTGTGGTGGTTGCGCGTCCATACGTGTATGAGCCTCCTCTTCACTCATGCCACGATCTCTCATGAGGCGCTCAAGCTGTTGCTCTGGCTGACAGGTAACTACCCAGATTGCATCGCAGTGGGCTTTCCATCCTGACTCAAGCAATTTAATCGCATCAATCACTGCCACTCCACCACCCTGCTGACGAATATCTTCGATCCACGCGAGGTTGTGTGCACGCACTGCCGGATGCACGATTTGCTCAAGTTTGCGTAACTCATCGGGACTGGAAAACACCATCGCTCCCAGACGAGGGCGATCAATCGGGCCACCCACCTCAGTGAGGATATCGGGACCAAATGCCTCGACAATCTGCGCGTACACAGGCTGACCGGGTGCCTGCAATTTGTGGACTACCGCATCTGCATCGATAACATGGGCACCATGGTCGGCAAGCATGGCGAGCACGGTGCTTTTACCACAGGCGATATTGCCGGTCATGCCGATCAGATAAAATTTGTTTGCTGGCATAGGTTCTCTCAAGAGACTAGAGACAAGAGGCTAGAGACTGATTGTAAAGTTTTCGAGAGGGCTGTGTTAACCAAATGGCGCTCTGTCTCTGTGCCTCTGTGTCAAATGCTATCACGGAATTTCGACGTACTCACGTTTGACACGATCACCCTCTTCGACACCGAACAACGCCATGAGTTCGCCGATCATTGCCGCTTTTGCATCGGCATCTTTGCGACTCCACGTCCGACTCTTGATCTCCACATATGGCCCAGGCTCACGCTGATTTTCGAGTCGGTCGATGTTGATAGCAAAGTCTTCACCTGCGTAGACAATGCGCCAGCGTCGACGGCGTTTGTCGATCTCCACCACACGGTCGGGGTGGAAATACTCACGATAGAATCGCCGCGTTCGATCTGCGGGAGCATTGTACCGCGCCCGCCCCAACAACACCGCAGATGGGTACTCATCACGTACGGCAGCAGCCATCAATGTCAGAATATAGCTCTCGTCGGGACGAGACCCTGGGCTGGTGTGGTGGTCTTCACGTAGGCGAATACGCCCTTTGGAAACATCATCCCACAAGAAGTATGTATCATACTGTGTGCGTTCGCTGAATTTGACAACACGAATTCGTGGGTCCTGGAGCATCGCTTCGATATGTTGAACGGTTGTTTCAGAAATACGCGCCTTGACCTGAACCTCAAACAGTTCCGTTTGCTCCACACCACCAATGGCCAGAATCTTATCAAGCAGATTCGACTCACGCTCGGCGAGGAAGGCATTCACACGTTCAGCCATCGCCTGTGCATTTTCAATTACCACCTGCTGATCAAGCGTCAGCAGTGCGCGATCCTGCATCAGCCAGCGGCCATCGACAAGCACATCACGAACGTCGTGGGAGCGTGCGCTGTACACCAGATGTGAGTAGATACCATCAGAAGCATACTGGTAACGCGGCGATGAGTGCAGTTGTTCGAGTTCGACAATTGTGATATCGGCACGCTTCCCTACTTCGAGTGAGCCAATCAAATGGTCCATGTGAATAGCTCGTGCACCAGAAGAGGTCGCTAACGCCAGCGCCTCACGGGCCGAAACCACCGTCGGGTCGCCGCTGACGCCTTTGGGCAGAAGCGCCGCCAGATGGACTTCGTTGAACATATCCTGGTCATCGTTCGAGGCCGGGCCATCCGTTCCCAGACCAGTGCGAAGGCCAGCCTGAATAAACTGTTGGAAGGGCGCAATACCGCTGGCCAGCTTGAGATTCGATGAAGGGCACGGCACCACGCCAACACCACGCGACCGCATCAGCACAATATCGTCTTCGGTAGCATGCACACAATGGGCTGCGATACACGGAACCTCAAACGCACCAACCCGATCTGCGTAGGCAATAGGCGTCGCTTCACGTTCCGCACGACTCTCGGTGACTTCGCGCGCAGTTTCGGAAAGATGCGTGTTTAAGGGTACGCCGTACTGTCGGCAGAGCGCGGCGGCTTCTTGATAAATTTCATCTGTACATGTGTAGGGTGCGTGCGGCGCAATGGTCGGTGTAATGCGTTCGTGGCCATGCCAGCTTTCAATAAACCGACGAGCACGCTCCAACCCCTCATCGTAGGAAGCTGCATCGGGCGTCGGAAGGCGCATCACGGTCTGACTACAGATTGCACGCATACCCGCCTCATCGGCAGCGCGAGCAACCTCTTCCTCAAAATAGTACATATCGACAAACGTCGTGGTGCCACTACGGATCATCTCAGCACAGGAAAGCTGCGTGCCAGTGTACACAAATTCCGCCGTCACAAATCGACTTTCGACGGGAAACATGTAGCCAAACAGCCAGACATCAAGCTGTTGATCGGAAACGAGTCCGCGCAGCAGGCTCATTGGCACGTGGGCATGGCCATTGATCAGGCCAGGGATGATGGCGCAATTCTTACAGTCAATTGTCTCGTTTGCAGTGTATCGGTCAGTCAATTCGGCAGTGGTGCCGACGGCCACAATGTTCTGGCCACGCAGTGCCACGGCACCATCGGAGATAATCGTCTCATGGGCATCCATGGTAACGACAGTGCCACGTGTAAGCAGGATGTCTACGGTCTCTATCATAATATTTTACACCTCAAATCACGATTGCAAATAGAACGAAGCAATCACCAACACTCACTTGCCCTTACCAAGTTCCGCAGATCGACGATAGGCTGACCAGATGGCGTCAGATAGTACGGTACGTAGCCCACCGCGCTCTAGTTCATACAGCGCAGAGGCAGTTGTGCCACCCGGCGATGTCACACCGTTCCGTAGTTCGGCAGGGTGTCTTTCACTCTGCATCGCATACCGTACCGAACCAAGCATCGTCTGTTGGACCAACTCCTCGGCCATATAGCGCGGGAATCCAAGATGTACACCGGCATCGATCATCGCTTCCATGAGCAGAAAGAAGTACGCGGGGCCGGTACCGGAAAGTGCGGTTGCCATGTCAAGGTAATTCTCATCAATGACATATAACTCCCGACCAAGCGAACTCAAAATGGTACTAGTCCACTGTCGCTGCTGCTCATTGACTGAATCTGAAGCTGTCCATACAGTCATACCTTCGCCAATCTGGGCGGGAGTGTTCGGCATAGAACGCACAAACGCCGGATGGTCGAGCAGGTCGACAAAGTAACGAATAGGCACACCCGCAGCGGTCGAGATGGCCAACTCCCCTTCATTTAGTTTGCCGCGTAGTTCTGGTAAGACACTCATCAGCATTTGCGGCTTAACCGCAAAGATCGCCACCTGCCCCCAATGAACCGCTTCAGTATTGTCTGCCGTTATGTGAATGTTATACCGTTGTTGAAGTTCTTCGCGACGCTCAGGGCGTGGGTGGGCAGCCGTTATCTGGTCAGGAGCCACCAGCTCTTGCCGCAATAACCCGCCGATAATCGCCTCACCCATAATACCGGCGCCGATCACCGCAATACGTAAATCTCGAATCATACTCTATATCCAGGTAAAAAGCCTGTTGGTTATATCTCTAGTAGTATAACAGCCATGCTACCACACAAAATCCTCACGGAGTGCGACAGCCTGGCTGTTATCAAATCTCAACAGACTTTAGGTAGTATCAACAATTTTGAAGGCTACATCCTGCACACTACTTACCCAGCGTCAACCTCAACAGCCGAGACCTCATACCCTTCGTGGCCAGGAACAGGGAAAGCAGTACACATCTCGCGTACTTCGTCGGCAACCCGACTCTGCAAAGCGGTGTCATCAATATTATGTAACACCTGTACAATCCAATCTGCAACACGCACCATCTCATCCGGCCCCATCCCACGAGTCGTCACGGCAGGTGTTCCGAGGCGCACGCCACTGGTCTTGACCGGCGGCTGCGGATCATTGGGGATCGCATTCTTATTGAGGGTAATACCAGCGCGATCAAGCGCCTTCTGCGCCTGTGCACCGGTCAACCCCAGCGGAATCAGATCAACCAGCATCAGATGGTTATCAGTGCCCCCACTGAACAACCTGATGTCCTGTGCCATCAGATGTTGCGCCAGTGTACGTGCATTCTCGCGGACACGTTTGGCATAATCCTGGAACGATGGTTGGAGAGCTTCTGCAAAAGCTACCGCTTTACCCGCAACCACGTGCATAAGGGGGCCACCCTGTGTCCCAGGAAAGACACTACTGTTAAGCTGCTTGGCATACATCGAGTCGCACATAATCAAACCACCCCGTGGACCGCGCAACGTTTTGTGGGTCGTGGTGGTAACCACCTGAGCATGACCAACTGGCGAAGGATGTTCACCTGCGGCAACCAACCCGGCAATATGAGCGATATCGGCCATAAGCAGCGCACCAACCTCATCGGCAATCTCACGTAGCCGTGCAAAATTAACCGTCCGTGGATAGGCACTGGCACCAGAAGTAATCAACTTTGGCTGCACTTCGCGTGCGACACGGGCAATTTCATCATAGTTCATCTGCCCTGTCTCAGGATCAACCCCATAGAAATGGACGTTGTACCACTTGCCACTAAAGTTGACCGGACTCCCATGGGTGAGATGGCCGCCATGGTCCAGACGCATGCCCAGAATAGTGTCGCCTGGCTGCAAAAGTGCCGTAAAAACAGCGATATTCGCCTGCGCCCCACTGTGTGGCTGAACATTGGCCGCCTGCGCTCCAAACAACTTGAGTGCGCGATCAATCGCAAGTTGTTCAATCACATCAACAAACTCACAGCCGCCGTAGTATCGTTTACCCGGCAAACCCTCAGCATACTTGTTGGTCAAGATCGAGCCCTGCGCCTCCAGCACCGCTTTGCTGGTATAGTTCTCACTGGCGATCAACTCCAGACCATCACGTTGACGACGGGCTTCGTTGGTAATTGCATCGGCAATTTCCGGATCGGTATGCTGAAGTGTTTCAAAAACATGCATTAGGCTTCCCCCTGCAAAATGAATTGACTATTGTCCAGAAACAGAACACAGTCCTGCTAACACACAAGAACGAACCTCCTCATCCTTCTTTGTGATGCCAGCAAGACCAGTGCTAACTGAATTCCAGGTACGTAATGCTGGCGACATTATACCGTACCCACACCAATGCTGCATCCCTGTTTTGATGACAATTCTTTGTTATTGATAGCGCGATGAACCTATGCTATAATCGATGTTCGCCAAGCAATAAACATATCTGTTCTCAACCACAGTTATAGAAAGGGTGTCCGATGAAGCTCTCCTGTCTACAGGAAAACCTTAAACGAGGCCTGGCCGTCGTCGGGCATGCTGTTGCGGGAAAAAGCACGTTGCCAGTGCTTTCTAACATTTTACTCGCCACCGACGAAGGGCGCCTCAAGCTAGCCGCCACCAACCTCGAAATTGGCATCACCTGCTGGATCGGGGCCAAAGTCGATGAAGAAGGGGCTGTCACGATTCCGGCAAAACTGCTTTCTGATTATGTGAGTGGGCTGCCCAACGACAAAATCAGCATGGCGCTCGACGCACGCACACAGATGCTCACAGTGCAGTGTGGACGTGAATTTGTAGCCAATATGAAGGGGATTGAGTCCGAAGAATTTCCCATCATCCCCACCATTGAAGATCGCACACCTACCGTTTCTTTCCCACCAGATGTGCTACGCGAAGCAATTGATCAGGTCGCCTTTGCTGCCGCCAACGACGATACACGACCAGTACTCGCCGGTGTGCTGCTACGCCTCAAAGACGATACCGCCACCTTCGCCGCAGCAGATGGCTTTCGTCTTTCTGTACGAACAATTGCCCTACCAGAACCAGTCACTGAGCCAATGGAAGTCATTATTCCATCTCGCACGCTGACCGAACTCTCACGGATTATTGGCGATACCGAGGGGCCGGTAGAGGTGACCGTCACAGCGTCGGGTGGCCAGATCCTCTTCCACACCGAAGAGATGGATCTCGTCTCACGCCTGATCGAAGGAAAATTCCCCGACTTCGAACGTATCATCCCCAGTAGCTATGCAACACGTAGCGTGCTGGAAACACAGGAACTCGCCAAAGCCGTCAAACTAGCCTCCTACTTTGCCAACGCCTCCGCCAACATCGTCAAGCTCACCTTCGAGTCCGGTGGCGATCTAGAGCCAGGCAAGCTAACCCTAAGCGCCAACGCCGCTGAGGTAGGCGACAATCAGAGTTCACTCGATGTGATGATCACCGGCGAGGGCGGACAACTCGCGCTGAATGTGCGCTTCCTCTCTGAGGCATTGAGCGCGATGAAAACATCGCAGATTGCGCTGGAAACACAGACCGCTCAGAGCCCAGGTGTTTTTCGACCCATCGGTACCGAAGGGTACATTCATATCGTCATGCCGATGACGGTGAGGTAGTGTGATTAAGGGTTAACGTAGGTCTGTGGCTTGCCCGCGTGTCGATGGGGTTAAGGGTTAAGGTCGAAGAATCAACAGAGAAAATGATGCCTTTGTGGGTGCTGCGCCCCACGCCCGGCCCCTGTGCACCCCGCGGTGCCTGAGCCGGTCGAAGGTGATCACATGGCACCCGCCAGACCACCCGCAAAGTCTCCCTGTCCTTCAACCAGGCACTCAGCTTCTACCCGCTGGTACCGCTCGACAGATCAAATTAAATCGATGCAAACCATATGCCCCGAACGATCCCGCTGATTGAAGCGCCCCCGAGGCATGCGCCTCCACCAAATCGCTTACCAACCACCTCCCCTTGCGGGGTCCAGGGGCGCAGCACCCTGGCCAGGGGTGTCGGGGTGGTGGCCCACCCTGACAAGAACCATTATGCAGATAAACCATGCCTTTGGTTTGAATACAGAGGCGCAGAGGCGCAGTAGTGGCGATTTGAAAGCGCCTTAGCTGTCGATGAATTGTATGGTGGCACCAACGGGCTGGTTTTGTGGGTGCTGCGCCCCACGCCCTGCCAAAGGGACCAGCCCCTTTGAACCCCGCTGGCAGCGCTGCGCCCGCCAGACCACCCGCAAAGAGCGCCTGGCATCCAATCACGCACTGAGATTCGACACGTTGGTACTGCGCAACAAATCACATGAGTATAGAGCAAATGGACACCCATTATGAGCACCGCGAGGCATGCACCCCAATCGTGCACATACACGCGCACATCCCCTTGCGGGTCCCCAGGGCGCCGCGCCTGGGCCGGGGGCGTGGGGTGGCGGCCCACCCCACAAGAAGCGATTGAGCAACGGAGCGAAGACCGGCTGAACACCAAAACGCAGAAACAAAAAGAAGCGTAACTTCCTTGCAACCACTGCAGCAAAGCGGTATCATGCAAAATATACAAACATCTCAGCAACTCGGTGATACCAACAAAAACATCATGAACCCCATAAAACAACGTTTCTGAGAAGGTCTCTCGCAACTCAATGGTTAAAAGTCCTCAAATCGCTTGTTACGAAAACCAGGTGTAAAGGGTTTTAGAGAGAAATAAATGATTGAGATGCAAAAAAACATGTCTCGCAAATTAACGCGGTTTTGGGACAGAAAATGATTTTCGAGGATTGACGACGTATGGTATACTTTGGGTACAAATATGGCTTCACAGGACAGCCTGTGTGCCACGAAACGGACCGATCCCGACCTACAAGTACCCTCAAGCACATTAAAAATCGAGCCCTAATCATCTTTCGACTCGCCACAGAGTACTGAAACCGTTCCCGATCACCTTGAGCTTCCCCGCTACGGTGACCTAATATCAACCCCACGGGGCGCAAGCTATTGGCCGCTGAACTGGAGGCCGGGGATTTCTCTACAGTTGAGAAAGACG
>JBCDFA010000247.1:0-11912 GCA_039178835.1 Chloroflexota bacterium | reverse complement strand
TCAGAACTTCGAGCAGACGCCGGGCGGATGTATCCTCGCTGGCCAGTTCTTCACGTGTGCGCCACCATAACGCAAATTCATTGAGATACAGTGCCCGATCTTCGAGCGCATCGGCAAACGCGGCTGCTTGCCCTCCAGACGGGCTGCGCTTCGACTCTACGACTGAACGATGTGGTGAAAAAAACACAACAATGGGTTGCTGTTGGCTCTTCTTCAATACCTGAAAAGGAGGTTTGTTACCAATGGAAAACCCCTGCTCATCCACCCATTTTAACTCATTGCGTTCTTCCACATCTACTGTCTGGTGACGCACCTCACCTTTGCGCGATTTATCAACGGCAAATTCCTCATACGGAAGATAGATGAGGTGATGGAAGTGCATGGGTTCAATCTCAAAAAGGTTAGGCTGATTGGTCTGTTCAGGCTCAAGGTCAAACAACATTTCAGCAGCGAGAAAGCCACTTCCTATCGAGATGTCTCTGTTCTTGTCAAAATACCTGGCGATACTGCGGCGTTTGGCTGCGGTGAAATCCGGCAAAATCTGTGAATAGAGGATTCGCAATACATTCAGTACCGTCGATTTACCGGCGCCATTAATACCGACTAACAGGTTCATACCAGGCTGAAAGTCAAATTCAGCCCGTTCAAAGACACCCACATTGGTAATCTTCAAATGCTTTATTTGCATGGCGACTCCGTCACGCGAATCTTACCGGTCACGGCTGCTGCAATCAGTGCAGATCGGCGCTCGTGTAGGGCTTCGATGGTTTCCTGAATATTTTTGCTCAGTTCCTCTAACTTGGCAGACTGAGTGTTTATGTAGATTACAATTTCACGTTGTTCTTGGATGGACGGTGTCAATACAGGGAGATAACTAAGGTTGGTAGCTGATATTGAAGCAAGATTTGTCGTTCTTTTGGCTCGTGACTCGAAATAGGCTTTTGCATAATACGCGCCAGTGAGTGCAGATAACCATTCAGGTTCAATGTCATGGCATCTAACTGAAAAAACGTGATTTTGATGTAGACAGGGATCAATTGATCCATCCCATACAGCACCCCGTCCGAGTTTATCGATATCGCCTCCTTCGTTCATGAGGACATCCCCAGGTCGAAGAGTATACATATTGATTTCGTGTTCGAGTACATCAATCTCTGCAACATCGGACAAATCAATATACCCGTCTTGTACATTTGCTACCCGCAGGTACGGAACACTAATGGCTTTATTCTGGTCAATGCGCTTGCCTTTTGCAATACCTGTTCTAACCTCTGCGACGTGTTTTAAGGCGGTTACATCCCAATGCTCAGGAATCTCCCCAATCCACTCGATGCCTGAGTCAACCAACTTCACGTTGGGATTGATGCCGTGTGTAACCGCCTGGCTGATGGTCGCCTGTCGTTTCTCAGCAATTAACTTGAGAAGTTCGTCCAGTTCAACAATCAGCGTGTCAATTTTTGTGGTTTCGCGGTCGAGGTAATTAACAGTTGCCGCTTGTTTATCTGGGGGTGGAACCAAAACAGTTTTACTGTACGCCGTATCCCGATTGAGACCAGGCACGGCTGCTTCATGCGAACCGACATCAAGATTGAGGGTCTGAAGCAAATAGTAAATCCATCTCAGATGATGATTAGTTGTAGATGCATCAACAAAAAACGTGGTATCAGATGCAAATATAGGCTCATCTGACCAATTAATTTTGCCATACGAGCCTTTCCGTCCAATAACAATTACTGGTGCTTGAGTGTTCGCTCGTGAGAATTCCGTGTATGGACCATTTGAGCCATACACTTTTATAGAACCTCGTCTTTCTTCATTATCTGATGGTAATGAGTCACCATATGCGAGTCGAGTAACATACTTTAGTTGCACTTGTTGAGTCATGACCTTATCTCGCGCAACAATCGGATAATTACTTCCTCCTTTTCACGAATATCCGCATCAATCTCCTCAAGCGGGCGAGGTGGTTTGAACTCATAGAAGTAGCGATTAAAGTTTATCTCATAGGCCCCACGCAGTTTTTCACGGTCAGCCCAGGCATCATCAACATGGGGTTGTACTTCGTGCTCGAAGTACTGGACGACCTCCTCGTGGTTGTCCACATTGGTAGTTTGGGTAGCTTGCTTCTGGTTTTTGCCACCACCATATTGCAGCGGGATGTTCTCGAAATCACGCAGTTGCGTATCTGGCTCGTACATCACCTCGATACGCTCATGCTCTAGCAGGAACCAGCCCCAGACACGCGCATCCGGGTCATTTTTGGCACGGCGCGTCTTGGCGATGACGCCCTTCGCCTGCGCGTCAATAGCGGTAAACACCGCACGAAACTGCTTGATTTCGTTTTGCTTCCAGCGACTACTACGCTTCTGCAACAACGCGGTGAGCAAGGTATCGAACTGGCTCCAGTCTGGGCGCGGCTCTCGTCCAAGCTGTTGGTCAATCGCCTGTACATCGTCGAGCAGATGTGGGAAGGCGTCCAGAAAGCGACTCTTACGCTCCACATCCATCTGGTACACCAGTCGTAGGGGCCGCTCAATTGGCACCCGTTTGTAACCAAACTCTGTGTTCAGAAAGATTTTGCTCGTTGCGGTTTCCATAAAATCGCCGTATTCCCGCACAACCGTGGTGATATCCTCTGCAACCATATAGCGGCGCTTGTCGCCCAGACTGCGGCGCATTGGCTGCCAGCGTTCGCGGGCATCGATCAGTTGTATTTTGCCCCGCCGCTGGGCTTCCTTGCGGTTGGTCACAATCCAGACATAGGTATTGATGCCCGTGTTGTAAAACATCTGCTCAGGCAACGCGATGATGGTTTCCAGCCAGTCGTTTTCGATAACCCACTTGCGAACCTCACTCTCGCCGCTCCCGGCACCACCCGTGAATAAAGGTGATCCGTTAAACACGATGGCTAGACGTGAGCCATTTTTATGTTGTTGGGGCTGCATCGGCTCGAATTTGCTGACCATATGCTGTAAGAACAGCAACGCGCCATCATTGACACGGGGTAAGCCCGCACCAAAGCGCCCATTAAAACCTTGTTGTTTGTGTTCGTCCTGAATGCGTTTTTGTTGGGCTTTCCAGTCGACACCAAACGGCGGATTGGCCAGCAGATAGTCGAATGTTTCTCCAGCAAACTGGTCATTGATGAGCGAATCGCCATACCGGATTTCGTTGTCGGGGTTGCTCTTCATCAGCAGGTCAGACGCGGCAATCGCATAGGAGCGTGGGTTGAAGTCCTGACCATAAACATATAGCTTAGCTTCGGCATTCATCTCACGGAGATGCTTTTGGGCTTCTGACAGCATGCCACCGGTGCCACACGCCGGGTCGAGTACTCTGAAAATCTTACCCTGTTTGGTCAGGATGTCATCATCAGGCGCAAACAGTATGTCAACCATCAACTGGATCACTTCACGTGGTGTGAAGTGGTCACCAGCCGTCTCATTGGCGGCTTCGTTAAAGCGCCGAATCAGGTCTTCAAAGAGCAAACCCATATGGATGGTGTCAATCTTGTCAGGGTGCAGGTCGACATCACAAAACCTGGATACGATGAGGTAGAGAATGTTGTATTCTCGCATCCGTTCAATTTCATTGGCAAACTCAAAACGCTCAAAGATATCACGCACATTTTTCGAGAAACCCTGAATATAGCTGACCAAATGTTTATCAACATTATCCGGGTCACCTTTAAGCTTTTCAAAATCAAGCGGGGAATGATTATGGAACCGAAACCGATGGCCTGCTGCACGATTCAGAACGGCGTCGAGAGCCTCACCATGGAGTCGGTCCTGGTGCTGCTCATAGGCATGTAAAACCATTTGCTTGGTTGGCTTCAGCACACAATCGAAACGACGCAGTACCGTCATTGGCAGCATGACCCGCTCATATTGCGGCGGGCGATAGGGTCCACGTAATAAATCAGCAATTTGCCATATGAAATTTGAAATTTGATGGTGATCCACCCCGGTGTCCTGTCTTTTACATTACTTGGTCTTAGAGCCTACTTAATCGGAGAATCGACAGAGCAGGTATATGTAGTCGTACCTCAGCATGGCGAACCACGCAACAACTTTCACTTTATGTTAGAAAGCGCTCATCTGCATCCCTTAATTCTAACCGGAAGCAGCTTCTGAAGCAACTGATTCTCCATTCCAATGGTCATCAGTCTGAGAGTCCGTCACGCCAACATGGATTCTCGTTAGTAAATCATATCAAGCATCAACCAAGTGGGCAAACGCGGACGTGCACTTGATTGGTTGCTATACCCACTAAGTCGGTTTATATGCATATTAAAGTCTATTATTGCTGTGATTATTATATGCTGGAGACGAACTTTGTCCAGTCCCTGGTAGCAAGTGTGATAGTTAGCTTTGGGGATTTGTCAGGTTCTCTGCTGTGTAGCAGGGGTAAAGCAGCACTTCACGAAAGACGATCAGTCCCATGTCTGATCCAACTTGTCAGCGTAGAACGCAATAGCGCAACGATACCGTTGCATCTTCGCATCGTCAGACGTGTCCACGATGGTTTGCAACAATAGCTGCATGGCCTCCTGATGTCTCCCAAGATTGTAGTATGCCATAGCCAGAAAGACCGCAAACTCATGGCCATCCTCAAATGTGCTGAGACCTTGCTGGAGGATTTCTGCTGCCTGCGTGTAGTCCCCCAGCGTGCGGTAGGTGCTGCCCAACCCAAGCAATGTGCCTCGTAAATCGTCGCTTGTGAGACCAAGCGCAATGGCACGTTCATAGTAGGGAACGGCAGCACGCTCTTCGCCTAAAGAGTCACACGTCCATGCCATTTGATAGTGTAGTACTGCATCATCAGGTTTGATTTTGAGCAGGTCAGCAAAAATGCGTTGTGCCTGTTCACCTCGCCCATCTGTACGATATTGTATAGCTTGTGCAAGCTGTGTTTGAAAGGTTGCTTTGTTCATTTAAAGTCGAGCCTTCATAGCTTTTTACAACAATCCTAGTCGACGTTGGGTGTACCACTCCATAACGAACCAGAGGGGTGCAAACAGGAGTGTCGGATAGACTAGAGCCATCAAAAAATCTCCAACAATGGATACCTTAAATGCACCATCTGAAGCACTCGTAAATAACATTTGTACTGATAGAAAGGGAAATGCAATGTCTTGTGGTGCAGCTACAATACTGTAAACCCAGAAGCAAGCAATGGTTAGAATGAAAGGTGTCAAGATTATCGTAGCTCCAAAACAGATGCTGCGAAAGCTTATCCCCAGAATACGATCTAACCACCTAATGAAACTCATAAGATGTCTCCTTCTCTACTACCATTGGAAACACGGTTATGCCGTGGTTGACACCTCAACAGTAACAGCAGATGCAAATACTGCTATGCCACCAAATTGGGCATCGTAGGTTGGCCATCCCTCGACAACCAACATGCTGGAGGGGTCACGAAGTGCCTCGACCACACTCGTCCATTGGTCTCGAGTCATGTACACACCATACTGTGTCGGGTTTGGTGGTGGGGTTGGCAGTTCATCAGATACTGTTGTTGACTCAGTGTCTTGCATAATCGTGATGATGCAGTTGTCACGCTCGACCAGTTTACCGGGGCGTCCAGTGAGGGTAATTTTCACCGTTTGTACCACTCCTTTATCAGTGCCAATTTCTGCAATTACGACTCCACGATCAGACCAATCAAATGTTGGTGTAAACGCATCAATGGGTTGTGGCCCATAAGGACGGGAAAAAATTTCTCTGCGAATACTCGGTGATAATCGTTGTTTCACCAGATCAAAATACACATTGCTCAACATGGAAGCATTGGTATCCTGTTTCTTCTTGCCATGCGTCTCATCAAGAATAGTCAAGGCATCATTTGGACCAAGATGCTGGACAATACGTCGCAGTTGGCACTGCTGTTGCCAAGTCGCTGCATCAAGTTCCTGCATCAAATGATTGATGATTGATTGGACATCAGTGTTTTCGTCCGTATTCGGATTGTAGTCTTGCATACCTATATCCTACCATACAGTGACATAAGACGCTAGTATTCACGAAACGAATAGTACCATACAATGATGCATTACTGTGACACATTTCGTTCATCACACGCTATAATATATGGGGCATAATACCACAAAACCGTTTGCACATTTCGATACAAAGGAGTATACTGTAAGACTGTTGAATTAAGCATAACATCGCCAAAAATATAAAAATATTGAGTATGCACACAATTATCAATTTCGAGGGGGGGTGAAAACGCAGCAAAATGGGTTCGCACCCATAGCTAAAGATTATGCGAGTAGAACGACGTGATGGTGAAACTGTTGATCAATTACTACGCCGCTTTAATAAAGTCGTAGTTGCCGAACGCATTACGAAAACGTATCGCGAAAAAATGCATTTTATCTCCAAAAGCGAACAGCGTAAAGAAAAAGCCCGTCGTGCGGAACGCAACCGTCGAAAAAAGCTTTTGCAACAAGGCCGCTAGCTAAGTATCATTGATAGACGCGCAGGCTCTCAGGTACTCCACCTGAAGATTCTGCGCGTTTCTGTATGTACCTGTGGTATGGTGTTAGCACGTAGATTATGACCTTCCTACATACTATTGCGTATAAGTACTAGACAACATTAGTACTCTTACATACGCCAAAATGATACAAAGGAAACGTTCTTATGTTTGACAGGTTGGAACGGGTCGAAGACCGTTATGAAGAACTGTCCCAACTTATGGCACAACCAGAGGTTTTGTCAGACCATGTACGCTTACAACAGATAGCACGCGAACAACGTGAGATGGAAGCAGTCGTCACTGCCTATCGTCAGTATCGTTCCATTCAACAACAGATTGAGGACGCTAAATTATTACTGAACGATGGTGGTGATGAAGACTTGCGTGAGTTAGCCCAACAAGAGCTTGATGAACTTCAGGCGCAGATTGAAGGGCTAGAACATTCGCTGAAATTATTGCTCCTCCCAGGTGATCCTAACGACTCGAAAGACGTGATTGTCGAAATTCGCCAGGGTGAAGGTGGTGACGAGGCGGCCTTATTTGCTGCAGATTTGTTTCGTATGTATACGCGCTATGCAGAAACACTACGTTGGAGGGTTGAAGTCGTCAGTAAAAGTGAGAACGGCCCTGGAGGTATTAAAGAAATCGTTTTTGAAATTCACGGTGAAGATGTCTACAGCCGCATGAAATACGAGGGCGGTGTGCATCGTGTACAACGTGTTCCTGAAACTGAGGCCCGCGGACGTATTCATACCTCTACCGCGACGGTTGCGGTCCTTCCAGAGGTCGAAGAAACCGATGTCGATCTTAAAGCAGAGGACTATCGTGTGGATGTCTATCGTGCTGGTGGCCATGGTGGTCAGGGAGTCAATACAACAGACTCGGCGGTGCGTATTGTTTATAAAGGTGGCACCCCTGAAGAAATTGTTGTCACGTGCCAGGATAGTCGCTCGCAACTTAAAAATAAAAATCAAGCTCTGATGGTTCTTCGAGCCAAACTTTATGCGATAGAAGAGGAGAAGCGGAATAGAGAACTTGGTGAGACGCGTTTGGCGCAGGTGGGCACCGGTGAGCGGGCTGAAAAAATCCGCACCTACAACTTTCCGCAAGATCGTATTACCGATCATCGGATTGGGCAAAACTTTTCGAATCTTCCAGGGACACTTGATGGCAATATTGATCGCATTATTGAAGCATTAACTGTGTTTGATAACACGCAAAGACTTGAGGCAAGTGGGTTAAACTGACCTGTATCTTAAATATATAGATTAGTAATGACCAGGGGATCGGCAAACGAGTCCCCTCTTTTATTATTCGTACATCATCATACGCATAACACGCGAGGGCAGCTACCATGCAACACACAATAGCACCTGCGCTCAATCAATTCATCATACAAATGCCCAAGGTTGAATTGCATCTTCATCTTGAGGGCTCTATTCGTCCAGCGACACTACTTGCTATTGCTCAACGCAATGGTATCGAACTGCCTGCTCGCGACGAGGCCGGTGTCGTACAACTTTTTCAGTATCGTAATTTCAGTGATTTTCTCACGGTATTTACGTCATTAGCGCGTGCGTTAACGCGTGGTGAAGACTTTGAGCAGATTGCCTACGAATTGGGCAATCACTTGGCCGACCAACGTGTGCTTTACGCAGAGGTAATGATTTCACCAAGCCAGTACTATAATCGTGGTCTTGATCTGGACGAGATTGTTCAGGGTGCTGCAGCCGGGTTCGACCAAGTGCAGGCAGAACGTGGTATTCATATCAACCTTGTTTTCGATTATGGACGACAATTTGGTCTTGATGATGCGTGGCGTCTTTTAGATGTAGCCATTCATAATATGCCTCATTCTGTGGTTGGCTGGTCTATTGGAGGAGATGAGGCGAACTTTCCCCCGGAACTATATACACAGGTCTTTGAAGCAGCGCAACGGGCTGGTTTGCAAACTGCTGCACATGCGGGCGAAGTTGTTGGACCACGTAGCATATGGTCCGCAGTGGATCTGTTGAAGGCCAAAAGGATTGGTCATGGTATTCGTAGCATCGACGATCCAGCACTGATCGAACACTTGATTGAGCAGGGAGTGGTCCTTGATGTATGCCCTTCCAGCAATTTGTATACAGGCGTCACAGATCCGATTACAAGCCATCCATTGCGGCAACTCCTTGATGCAGGTGTAGGCGTTACCCTCAACACCGATGATCCAGTCTTCTTCCATACGACGTTGACAGATGAATATCGACTCGCTGCGAATGTCTTTGGTTGTGATGCAGAAGAATTATCGAACATTGTGCTCAATGCTGCCCAGGCTGCCTTTCTCCCGGTGAACGAGAAGCGCGCCCTCGTTAATCACATCGAGCGTCGTATCGAGATGTTGCGTTGTGAGTTGGATGTGTAACATAGAGAAATGACAGGTTTCTCTCTATTCCCGTGACGACTCACAAGTTCTACCTCAGCCAAATAAATGCCACTCTTCCTGCTTCTATAACAAACCTGTTATTCTGTCTAATACAAGTCTGTTAATATATTCATACTCGCGTAATCCTCACCTAATAAAGACAGGAGCACTTTGATGGATGCAGAACGCCACATCCAGCTTACGGAGATGATTGCAAATGAACCTATTGATCATGCCTTACAAACTATCGTCCATGAACTCAGACAACATCTTACCGAGATTGAGGGAACTTTTAATCATATTAATGCCGACCGGTACAGCGAACTTGACCAGAAGTTTATTGAAATGGGCAAACGCGGACTTTATAATACATTTGATACTATCAATGTACTGCTGATGGACCAATTTCTACCACGGCTACGGCAGATGCAAAACCTTGACGAGTAATACCAATAAGGTGGAGAATGGAAGGAACCAATGCCTACACTACAACGCCTGACGGATGTCGGATTAGTCTATGAGGGACTCGACGATAAAGAATTAGCCATCTTAAGCTACCATTGCCAACAAAAATACCGTATTGCCAGACCATCCCAAGATCCCAAAATCACTTCATTTTTTGGTGGTGCGAGAACTCCGACAATAGGTTTCTCCATCGATCTCTTATTACCACCAGGAACACATGAATGGGTTATAATGGCACATCGTGGGATGCCTGGACCAGCAGTCGAAGACTTCTATGCAATCTTCCCAAACCTTGATCAGGCACTCACCGCAGTCATTGATTTTCATCTTGGCTCAACCCGGAACATCGATGGGTGGCAGGTTCCACTCCACCACCATCCCGAGCTTGCTGGTCGTGATACTGAGGCAGTGGTGGGCATTCGCGACGCTCAGCCTCTCACTAAAACAGACCTGCAACAACTACAAACGCAATACAGGACGACAATCGATGAGGCAAGAGAAATACTGTTTCACCTGTGGCATGCACGTCATCCAGAACCACAACAACACCGTGTAACCTATGCAGTATGGCAACGAGTATATGTCGCACAATTTATGCGTATCGACCATCAAGACATGCCTGAACAAAAACTATATTTGCGGCGAGACCTTGGCGAGGCGTATATTGTCGTTGATGCAGATGACCCATTTCGTGTGTAACGTCAGTATGTCAACAATAATAAAACCAAAAACAATGAGAATGAGCGGATGTTGATCAATAAACAGAGCCTGGCATGTCGCCGGGTGTCAATCTGTTGTTGCGACTACCATTGCAATTGTCACAGTGAGTTGGACGCTACTTTTGCCCTGGTTCATAAATAAGTGCCACCACACCTGAACTGAATGATCGCGTTTCTATCAGCTTCAAGGTCTGTGTCGCACCTTCGGCAAACAGTCGTTTGCCGTGACCTAGTACAGCTGGGTAAACCAGCAAACGCAGACGATCCACAAGATTATGTGTCAACAGAGTTTGTACTAACGTGGCGCTCCCATGGACCACAATATCGGGACCACTTTCCTGTTTGAGTTTGGTAATTTCTTCGATGATATGATCCTTTATCAGCACAGAGTTATGCCAATCCGCCTTGTCCAGCGTTGTGGAGACCACATATTTGCGTGTACTGTTAAAGTACAGCCCACCTGAGGCTGCATCTGTTCTTTGGGGCCACACCGCTGCAAAACCTTCATAGGTTACTCTTCCCAGCAGCAAGTGTTCGTCGGCAGATGTTTCCTCGCCTTTAAAGGCGGCAATCTCATCATTCCAATATGTGAGTGTCCATGTTGGATCTTCCATGATGCCATCGAGTGATAGAAACTCGGTTACAATGAGATTTCTCAACGTGTTTTCCTTTTACTGTTCGCTGTTGATGTTTTTATTTTACTATCTGAAAAGCACGTCGTCTTGGAAAAAAACGCAACCTATTCAGGCTGCCGCATATGGGCGATTTGAGCAGGGGTTTGTCCGAGGAAACGTCTGAGCGCGTTGGTCAAGTGGGATTGATCATAATAGCCTAGCTCGTACGTGGTATCAGCAATGGTTGAGCCTTGTTGTAGAAGCACTGATGCTTGTTGGGCACGCTCGATTTGCTGAATAACTTTGTAGGGCAACCCTGTCGCACGAACAAAACGATATTGGAGTGCGCGTGGTGAAAGATGTGGTGGATGACCCGCTAACACCTCACCCACAACGGGATCAAAGACCAACAGTTTCTGTCGTACCAATCGTTCTATAAATGCATCAGCATTTTCATAGGTTGGGATTTCCCAACGCGTACTATCGAGCCAAAATGATGTCCTGCTTGTCACGAGAAGGTCTACATCACGCCGATCTATCAGATGTTTCGGAAGTAGTGTTGGTACAAAAGTGCCGAGTTTGAAAACGATACCAAGCCACTCGCCATGTGCTGGGATCATTGCGGGAGTAGCTTTTGTCTCTGGTCCACGAACTGTGACTGTTATAGTGCCATCGAGGTTCCCCACAACGAGCTCAGAATGGCTTTCAGCAAGTGAGGTAAAAGTACTTGGTTGTGTGCTCTGAGCATACCAGATTTCGTCGATAAAGGGCGAGTCTGATGGTCTTTTTTCCTCAAAGAACGTGGTCACGCGTGTAGCTCCTGTCTTTGTGTCTCAAGTTTGGTCTCACGCTTCGTCAGTGTGCACTGCGAGTGACCCATCTTATTATCTCTACTCTGGTACGTGATTCCACAAATCTATGATACATGGCTCTTCCATGAAATGCAATCATAAAGAAGTAGTAGCATGGATACGCACACTTGCTACAACCGAGTAGCACGCTTCAGGTGTGATACTTTTCGACGACGATAGCTGTTGTTCTGATGTTGGCGATACACTAGATTGGATTTTTAGCATAATGAGCACACCAGTAGATAGCCCCTTCGAGAAGTTACTTTCCTTTTTGCAAAGGCTTGATAATGCCAAATTGTTGTACAAGTTAGACCGTGTACGAGATGCTATCATGGTTACCGTAACCGTACCTGGTGAACGATGGGAAGTCGAG
>JBCDFA010000246.1:0-11923 GCA_039178835.1 Chloroflexota bacterium | reverse complement strand
TGCTGGTCTGGGTCCGGTTGAAACAAATTGCTCACGACGCAGACACCACAATCTATCGGATCAAGCATGGATTGTTGTCGGAGTACCTGCGTCAACATTTGAAATCGCCTGCGGTGCAGATGGCTTTTGCGTAAGTCCTGCTTATAAATGTCGCACACAAGTGCTGAGGATATAGTGATGAGTGATGAGCGTGTTGTTAATCCCAATTCGGGTGAAGATGATCAACAAGAGAAAAGCCTGCGCCCCCGTTTGCTCTCTGAGTTTATTGGGCAAGAGAAGGTTGTCAAACAGTTATACATTGCCATAACGGCAGCGAAAGGGCGGGGTGAGCCACTCGATCATACGTTGCTCTATGGCCCACCTGGGTTGGGAAAGACCAGCCTCGCAAATGTGCTGGCCAACGAAATGGGGGTCACGATCAAGCTTTCGTCTGGTCCCGCGATTGAACGACCAGGTGATCTGGCAGCAGTCCTTTCTAACCTCCAGAAGGACGATATCCTCTTCATTGATGAAATCCACCGCCTCAATCGCGCCGTCGAAGAAGTGCTTTATCCGGCAATGGAAGACTTTGCCCTCGACATCATGGTGGGGAAAGGCCCCAGTGCACGTCCACTCCGCCTCAAACTGGCCCCTTTTACCGTTGTGGGTGCGACTACTCGGCTGGCACTGCTTACCTCTCCGCTACGTGATCGCTTTGGGACCATTCAGCGGATGGAGTTCTATTCTAATGAGGCCCTGTACGATATTGTTGTGCGTTCAGCCCATATTCTCAATGTAGAAACACTTGAAGAAGGTGCCCACGAAATTGCCAGCCGCGCCCGTGGTACTCCGCGTATTGTGAACCGCCTGCTTCGGCGTGTACGCGATTATGCACAAGTCGAAGCCGACGGCATAATCACACGTGAGGTAGCCCAGAAAGCATTGAGCCAACTCGAAATTGATGCGCTGGGCCTCGACGAGAATGACCGACGATTGCTGCGTGCGATTATCGAGCTTTTTCGAGGTGGGCCCGTCGGAATCTCGACGCTGGCAGCCTCATTAGCGGAAGAAACCGACGCCATTGAAGATGTGTACGAACCCTATCTTCTCCAGCTTGGGTTTCTACAACGCACTCCACGCGGTCGTATTGCGACACGACGGGCATATGAACATCTTGGGATGACGTATGTTGATCCCGAAGGAAATCGACCGGAGCAAGGGCGATTATGGTGATGGTGATCAGGTTAATGATGCTTGCACAACATGCTATAATGATCCGCATGAATTCTAAACATGTGTTAAACCTATGACTTCTGCGCCAAGCAATCACGATATTGCAAATTTGATGTACACCATCGCAGACACGATGGAAATTATGGGAGAAGATCGTTTTCGATATCAGGCATATCGACGTGCTGGCGACGCAATTCAAGAACTCCCGGCTACGCTGTCAAGCTATCGTGAGCGTGGAGAACTCGAGACACTTCCAGGAGTGGGGAAAGCTATCGCAGCGAAGATTGGAGAACTCCTCGATACTGGTAAACTCGTATTTTACGAACGACTCCAAGAAAAAATCCCTGCTACCGTGCTAGAGATGCTACGCGTCCCTGGGGTAGGACCACGTACCGTTGGTCGCCTCTACCGAGAACTGGGAATTGATAGCCTGACCGCACTTAAAAAAGCTGCTGAGGAAGGCACACTCAATAATGTAAAAGGGTTTGGGAACAAAACTGTTGAAGGGATTTTGCAGGGTATTGCTGTTGCAGAACAGCTAGACCGACGTACACTCCTTTCCGAGGCACTCAAATCCGCCGAGGCTATTATCTCCTCATTACATCAAGTACTTCCATCAATTCAACATATTTCGTATGCAGGCAGTCTTCGTCGCGCTCGCCAAACCATCGGTGATCTCGATATTCTTGCTGCAGCAGATGATCCAACAGCTGTTGTACAGGTATTCATCAACCTTCCCAATGTCACACAAGTCGTGTCCTCGGGCAATGAAAAAGCAACAGTATATCTTCATAGCGGCTTACAAGCCGACCTCATTGCCCTCAAACCTGCAATGTGGGGATCAGCACTGTTGCACTTCACTGGCAGTCAGGCCCATAACATTCGGTTTCGTGAATTGGCGTTAGCACGTGGTCTGAGTTTTAGCGAACACGGGTTCAAACGGGCCGATGGCACCATGCGAACCTGTGCCACAGAAGAAGAAGCCTATGCTGCCATCAATCTGCCGTGGATACCACCAGAACTGCGGGAGGATGCAGGTGAGTTTGAAGCAGCTAGGAACGGCACATTACCGACCCTGCTCGACATTGCAGACATCAAAGCAGATCTGCACATGCACAGCACCTGGAGTGACGGCAAAGCCAGTATTCGTGAGATGGCCGAAACTGCGAAAGGCTTAGGGCATCATTTTATTGTCATTACCGATCATAGCGCGTACTTAGGCATTACCAATGGGCTTGATACCGCACGGTTACGGCAACAAGCCCTTGAGATCGCTGAAATCAATGCAGAACTCGAAGCGCGTGGTGAGTCATTTCGTGTCTTACGCGGTATTGAGGTTGATATCACCCCTGATGGAGCACTGGCATTACCAGACAAGGTGTTGGCTGATCTTGACGTGGTCGTAGCCTCACCCCATGCCAATCTGCGACAGCCACCCGAAAAAGCGACAGAACGATTGTTGCGAGCTATTCGCAACCCACATGTTGACATTATCGGACATCCCACCGGACGATTGATTGGCGAACGTGAAGGTGCTGATATTGATATCAATGTTATTGGACGTGCAGCAGCAGACACAGGAACATTTCTCGAAGTGAACAGTGGACCAGATCGGCTCGATCTCGATGCCCTGAGTGTGCACCATGTACTCGACCTGGGCGCAACCATCGTCGTCAATAGTGATGCCCATCATCCCGACCATCTGCAATGGATACGGCTGGGAGCATTGACAGCCCGACGTGGCTGGGCCAGTTCAGAACGTGTTGCCAACACATGGGGCTATGATCGTCTGATGGAATGGGTCCGCCGGAATGACACACAAGTGGGTAAGTAGACCAGTAAGCTGTTACAGCTAGGAGCACTACTATGTCTTCAGTTTTCTCACGTATCGTACGTGGTGAAATTCCATCAGCAAAAGTATATGAGGATGAACTCACACTCGCGTTTATGGATATTAACCCAGTGGCGCGTGGGCATACATTAGTAATCTGCAAAGAAGAATACCCAGATCTTTTCACCATACCAGCCGAAGCGCTGGTCGCAGTGGCACGCACTACCCAACAGGTGGCGCTTGCTATTCGTACATCGTTGCAGCCTGATGGTCTGAATATTGTACAAAATAATGGAGCAGCAGCAGGGCAAATCATCTTTCACTATCATGTCCATCTGATTCCTCGGTGGGACAAAGATGGTGGTGCTGTTCGTATGGGACGACATCAGGAGAGTACGCCAGCAGATTTACAATCTGTTGCCGAACAGATTCGCCAACAGATAGCTGTATAGGTATGATTGACACCAAAGCACAACATCATGAACCAAACAGATATGCTATTACACAACAGCTAATGGGGGAGGCATGAGCAACGTAACTGAAGATCCTGAACTGCGAAAAGCCATTCGCGATGCCAACGAACGGCTCGAAGAAAAATCCGAGGCGGAACGTCGTGCGATCATCGAACAAACGATCAACCAAGCTTTTACTGAAGAGCTAGCCGAAAAACGTGCAGATATTGAGCGTGAAGCAGCTGTCGTACGCGAAGAGATTACCCGTGATACACGTGCAGAAGAGGCATCGCGTGCGCGTCGTGATGCACCGTCGACGATCTTGCTGCTGCTGCTATTGCTGCTGATTCTACTTCTCATTGCTGCTGCAACCGGAAGCATTGCAGGATTAATTAGTTTCCCTGGGTTCCGCAACGAACCGATGGGGCCACTGCTTACTGTCGATGGTGCTAACCGCCAGAATGCACCACTAGACGTGCTCCAAGCCAACCCAGGTAACATCCCTGCTGTTGGTGATGCCGGACAACAAACGTATCCTGTTGGTGGTACATTTCTCGACTACTACAATGCGAATGGTGGTGAACGCGTCTTTGGTCTAGCTATTAGTCCAGAAATGCAAGTAAATGGTCGTACCATTCAGTGGTTTGAACGTACACGACTGGAAGAATGGCCAGAGTACGCCGACACACCATATGCCATTCAGGGCGGTCGTCTAGGGTTAGAATTCACTGAAGAGGTAACATTCCCCGATCAAGAATTCTTTGTGAGTCGTCCAGGCTATCGGTACTTTGTTGAAACTGGATACAGTGTCCGTGAAGATTTTCTGACCTTTTGGGAGGAAAATGGTGGGTTGACGCGCTTTGGCTTTCCTGTAAGCGAAGAAGTGGATGAACGTCTGCCCAACGGTGAAATCCACCGAGTCCAGTATTTTGAACGGGGTCGGCTGGAACACCATCCACGGCTTGGTGATACACCAAATGAAATTCAGATTGGATTGCTTGGCCGCGCACTTTATCTGAATGAAAGTCAACCAGACATCATTCCTCCAGTGCAGCCAACGCCTATACCAATGCCTTGACGCAATGATCATACGAATAATGAGGTGAATAGTATGCCAACAGCCACAATTGCACTTGTGGATGCTGACACAGCCTTTCTCACAGAACTGGAAACGCTACTCCAGAAAGAGGGATACCAGACACATAGCTTTGCAGATTTGGTTGGGACATATGATGCATTATGTATCAATCCACCAGATGCAGCCATCATTGGATTACTTTTTCCTGAAAACAAGCATGGTATCGATCTGATAACCCTCTTGAAACTGCGGCCAGAAACACGTACTATACCCATTATTATGACATCGCTCGATCTTCCATTCTTGACTTCATGTACCAAACGAGTCCAAGAACAAGTTATTCCTGCAGTGTGGCCTCTCGCACGTCCAATTGATCAACCACAGCTAATAACTCTGCTACATGAATCGCTTAAAGTAGCAGGGACAACCGATTGACACAGGGAGCACAATCAGGTGCACGACACGACATTACAAGAGATTGCAACCACGCAAGGCATTACCATTACCCAAGTGCGTTCAACGATGTTGGAATTGGGCACTCAGATTGGCAATGAGCAGTTGTATATCTTTTGGGTCACAGGAAAGAGTAGCACATCCGCATCCAGCAAACGCGAGCGTCTGCTATTAACCTTTACCACACCTGACATGGCAATCGCGTTTGCTCAACGTAATCGTCTGGCTGAGGATCCCTCCAAGCTACGCTTGCGACGTCTAAGCCTGGCACAGATCATCCTCGCCATGGTCCGAGATGACTCGATTCGTGAATTGATTGTAGCATCTGAGCAAGAAACAACAATTGCCGGTACGCTTCCCGAAGGATTTCATCTCAAACGGAGTGATTTACTACGGCAACTGTGTACCACAACAATGTGAATAGTACATCTGATTTGACAAAATCTCTCTATGTATGGTTCTATTAGCTCCAGTACAACCGTTATCATGGATATGGAGTCACGATGAGCAGTCGATTTGATGAGTTACGCATATTTACCGGAAATGGTAATTCTCAGCTTGCTGACGAAATCAGCAAGCACTTAAACATTCCAATGGGTGATGTAACCATCAAAACATTTCCCAACGATAATATCTTTGTACGACTGAACGAAAGTGTACGTGAAAAAGATGTTTTCGTTATTCAGTCATTAGGGCTACCCTTAAGCAACAATATCATGGAGCTGTTGATTATGCTGGACACCTGTCGACGCTCATCTGCAGGTCGTGTGACAGCTGTCATTCCCTATTATGCATACGGGCGAACCGATAAGCGCGATCAGCCACGTGTCCCAATTACTGCCCGACTGCTGGCAGATATGATCCAAGTTGCTGGTGCAGAACGTGTCATCACTATTGATCTGCATGCCGGTCAGATTCAGGGGTTCTTCAGCATTCCCGTTGATGAATTGAGTGCAATGACCTTACTGGCACGAAACTTTGCTTCTCGAAATTGGGATGATGCCGTTGTGGTTTCTCCTGATTTAGGATTCGCTAAGCGTGCACGTAATTTTGCCGAACAGTTAGGAACACCACTAGCTATTGTTGAAAAACGACGTATCCAACAACTCGATACAGATAAATCGCTCTCTCGCGTGCAAGCATTAAGTCTGATAGGTGATGTTGAAGGGCGACGCTGTATTCTCGTCGATGACGAAATTCTGACAGGCGGCTCCATGATCGAGGCAGCCGATCTCTTGATGGCCAGAGGTGCACGCGAAGTCTATGCAGCCGTTGTACATGCCGTGCTGGCAGGAAATGCTGTCGAACGATTACGGAACAGTGCTATTTGTGAGTTAGTAACGACAGATACCCTCTATCGCCCAGAAACCATATCTGATTGGGAGGGCTTGCGGGTGCTTTCTGTCGCTCAATTACTTGCTGAGGTTATACAACGCATCCATAGTGGTATATCGGTTGGTTCAATCTTTATGCATCGTAATTTAGCATGGGGTAAACATAGCTAATCAACAATAGTCCAGCAATGCCAGGACTGATGTTTATCCCCGTATAAAACACATAATAAACAGCATGTCTACAGATCACGAACTTCCACGTCTTAGCAGTAGTGAGTTGAATGCTCGTTTTGGTAACGACGAAACCGCGTTACGCCGTTATCGTATGCTTGTGGCCTTGCTTCGCGAAGGGCGCGCACCAAGTGAAGTGGCCCGAACTTTTGGTGTGAGTCGTGAAAGTGTACGACGTTTGCGCCACGCCTTTGAACAGGAAGGACTTGTAGCACTCCGTAGCCGTAAACGTGGCGGTGGGCATCTGACCCGCGCAACCCCCCTGGCCACGACTATCCGACGAGAACTGGAAACCGATCCGGGTATATCATCAGCCATACTGTGGCGGCGTGTTCAGGCCCAGCTCCAAGAGTATGGTGAAACCGTCCCACGGAGCACCTTCTACCGTCTGCTGGCCAAACTACGTGGTGAAGCACTGAACGTCGTCCAGGAACGGACAACCACCGCACCGCTACGTGAAGCCCTGAACGCACTGGCCGAAGACCCACCACTGGCACTCGGGCAAAGCGAACTTGCAACAACACTGTTACCTGACATCCGCGACACCTTGCAACGGGGGCGCCGATTACAGAAAGCCATGCGTGCGGCTATCGAGCAACTACGGCCAAACGAAGCTGGACCTGTGTTGGATGATACACGCTGGCGTCACTACCTCATCATCGCGGGTGAATATGAAACAGGTGAGAAACGTTCTGGCCTTCAGGATGCCCTAGCATTAAGTGCAAGTACCTACAGTCGAGCCAAACGTGAGGCCTTACATCGACTCGCGGCATTACTGCCCATCACCCTGAACGAACTGCCACCCCCTGAACCACCTGCGTCACTTATCGCCCCACCAGCACCACCAACCGTTTTTCATCGCGAGCCAGAGCTTGAGTACTATGCAGAACAACTTCGCTATGGAGGACTTGTCTGTATCTGGGGGCCAACCGGCGTAGGAAAAATTGACCTGGCTGCTCAACTGGCGTCTCACCTCCAGGCACGTGGCCAAAAGATCGTCTGGCATACCTGTCAATCACCAGATGAAAGCCTTGACCCCGGATTGAGTCTGCTTTCGACACTGGCTGCCGCATTGGCTTTGAATGGATACAATGAATTATGGGATCTCTTTCGTGCACCCGACATCGCTTTACTCCCACACTACATAGAGCTGCTGAGCGAAGGGATTGCTGGTCGACACTGGACCGTGTGTGTTGCCAACGCCCATTGGATGACTGGCAAAGCTGCAGCACGTATCACCGAAGTGTTGCTCCACGCCCGACAAAAGCGCGACCTGCGTTTGGTAGTGGTAAGCCGCCAATTACCGGAATGGATCGACTCGCGACACTGGCCACCCCTGCCTTTCCCGAGCGATACCGCTGCCCGTCAGGCATTCCTCCAACGGGTTGACGAACAGCTTGTTGACCCATACGCAATGGACACCCATACCTTGAGTGCACTCCATGATCGAGTTAAGCAGTTGCTTGCAACGATACCGATTGAGTCGCTCAAAATGCTTTCTCACGAGCACATCACACAAATCTTGACCACTTTACGTCCTGTTGAACAGGTTGTTGATACGCTACGAGCTGCCCTCTATGCCCCCCAGACACAGTCCACGGGAAACCAAACTCAGAAGGATAGTGAACGGCACTAAAGCCTGAGTTCCTTGTTCTGGTTTCCCGTTTGAGCAACCAGCGCCTACGCCTTCACCTGAAAGCGCCCTCTGAGCAGATCAGCATCTGAAGAAGATGGGCCAACATAGACGTTGTATGTGATGGGTTCAACGACCCAATCTTTTCGGTTCGGATCGTAGTAAGCAAGTTGTTGTATTGGAACACTCAACGTTACACGCTCTGTTGCTCCTGCTTTGATCTGAATGCGCTGGAAGCCACGAAGCTCTTTCTGAGGGCGATCAACGGCTGAGTCCTCGTAGCCGATGTACATCTGGACGATCTCTTCACCTGCCCTGTTGCCAGTGTTAGTCACATCCATACTCACACTCAGGGTGTCACCCATATGAAGTTCGTCGTTCTGTATTGCAAGGTTCGTGTAGGTATACGTTGTGTAGCTTAGGCCGAAACCAAAGGGAAAAGCCGGTTGATACTGATATTTGTCGGCCAGCTTGTAGCCGTGGTAATAACCATACTCAATGCTTTCTGTCTGGCTATCGAAGTATGGTAAATGTTCTTCCGATGCCGGAAAGATACAGGGCAGCTTGCCACTCGGGTTCACCTTGCCACACAGAATGTCGGCAATAGCGTGTCCACCTTCCATGCCGGGATACCAGGCCATGACGATGGCCGGAACCTTGGTCCGCCACGTTTCAGTGATAATCGCACTACCACCAATCAGTACCACAATCGTGTTGGGATTGGTACGCACCACAGCGTGAATGAGAGCTTCTTCTTGAGCGGATAGTCGCAGGGATATACGATCTCCACCACCAAGGAAGCCCAGATACTCGCCCTCATCATTGTGTGAATATCCGACCACTACAACTGCACAATTCGCTTTGGCTGCCATATCCGTTGCGGTATGAATATTCGTACCATCATAACAATCGATCTCAACATCGTCGGTGAGTGCTGCTCGTAGGCCCTGATATGGTGTAATGACATAAGGAGCGCGTACACGGCTACTCCCATGATCACCAATATTGGCTTTGGTGGACAGAGAACCGATCAGCGCAATACGTCGCGTAGTGGTCAGATCGATAGGCAACAGGCGTTGGCCACTCACAGTTTCGTCGTTCTTGAGCAGAACCATCGACTTTTGGGCAACCTCACGTGCCAGAGCGCGATGCTCCTGGTTGGCGACTGTGTGCTGGCCATAACGCACTGGCTCTCCGATCTGGGCGAATCGCAGCTGCTGTCGCACAATACGCAGTACGGCATCGTCAATGACTGCAAGGGGCACTTTTCCTTCTTCTACCAGTTGTTTGAGCTTACCCCGGTAGTGCCATTGGAACGGCATTTCGATATCCATTCCCGCATTGGCAGCGGCGGCAGCATCACGGATGCCATACATAAAATCAGAAATGACAAACCCGTCAAACTGCCACAGGTCCTTCAGGATTGTTCGCAACAGCTCGTGATGATGCCCACAGTAGGAACCATTGACCTTGTTGTAGGCACTCATAACTGATGCAGCACCTTCATCAATGCAACGTTTGAAGTGTGGAAGATACACCTCGTGCAGAGTCCGCTCATCGATCAATACATCGACTTTGAAACGGCTATTTTCGATACTGTTGGCGGCATAATGCTTGACACATGCCATAATATGTCGCTGGACTCCGCGCACAAGCGCCGCGCCCATTTCGCCAAGATGAAATGAGTCTTCGCCATAGGTCTCCTGTGCACGGCCCCATGCGGGGTGACGCAACAGGTTGATGCACACACCACCGAAGAAGTTGGACCCCTGCGAACGAGCCTCGACACCAATCGCATCACCAACACGTTCTTCGAGTTCAGGGTCCCATGTTGCGCCACGCGCCATCGACACCGGAAAACAGGTGGAATGGTACATCACCACACCACGCGGCCCATCACTGAAACGGATGCCGAAGAGGCCCAGACGCGTATTTTCACCGGCGGGCAGTGGATGCTCGTTGTAGCGTCTGACCATTTCCAATATGCCCGTGAAACGAGGGGTATCACCAGACATCTGCTGTATTTTCTCTTCCAGACTCATCTGGGCAAGCACATGATGTGCTTGAGATTCGATCTGTTCATTTGTTTGCGAAGTTCCCGACTCATGGGGAACCATAGGGGTTTGAACCACGATCTTGTTCCTTGCTATCTGTGACGTTCTTCTGAAATTGTGCTATGTGGTAATAATACCATTCTATTGCTCAAACGATTGGGGGTTGACATTGACGTTGCGTCAACGCTTATGACTCTCCCAGCTAAGACAAAAGATGACTGGAAGTTATTATGTGTGGTAACAATAAGGCAGATGTGAACTATCTTGAAAAAGAAACACACTCCTGTTTTCTTTTATCAAAATCATGGATTGACACTATCCAGGATATATTATATCCTGGATTTATGAAACTAAGTGATGGTGTTGAATGGAGTCTGCACTGTGCGGTTATTCTGGCCAGCCTTCCGGCTGAAGCAACTTTGCCGGGCAGCGCCTTAGCCGAGTTCCATGGTGTATCAGAAAGTTATTTGCTCAAGCACCTCAAAGCGCTGACGAAGGCAGGCATCCTTGAGTCCGTCCCTGGCCCCAAGGGCGGCTACCGACTGGCGAAGCAGGCCACAGATATTACACTGCTGGACATTGTAGAAGCCATTGAGGGAACAAAGCCCGCCTTTCGCTGTCGTGAAATTCGTCAGCGAGGGCCAGCCTGTCTTGAGCCTTCCGCATACAGACTGCCCTGTGCGATCAACGTAACGATGCTGCGGGCTGAACAGGCGTGGAAAGACGTGTTGCGGGGACAAACCCTGGCTGATTTAGTTGAGCATTTAGGGAAAACACTTGACCCCAGAGCCATCGAAAAGGGTGGCACCTGGTTGCACGACAACGTTCGGCGTTAGCTTGAGTGAAGCAATTTTGGCATGCCGTGGCGCCATCCAGGCTTATTATGTGTGTCAACAGGAGGCAAATCCATGAAACGTGTATTGGTTACAGGTGGTACAGGCACGCTCGGTCGTGAAGTTGTCGATGGTCTCAAAGAAGCAGGCTACATCGCACGTGTCATGAGTCGCAGGGCTGGGGCGCTCGAAGGCGGTGAGTGGGTGCAGGCCAATCTCAGTGATGGTAGCGGCCTGGCGGCAGCCGTACAGGATGTAGATGTCATTGTCCACGCGGCGAGTGGTAGTAACCTGCGCAAAACTGATATCGAAGGGACCGAACGCCTGCTTACCGTGGCACATGCTGCCGGGGTGCAACATGTGTTGTTTGTCTCTATCGTCGGCATCGATAAGATACCGTTCGTTTATTACAAAGCCAAACTTGAGGTAGAGCAGCGTGTGCAGGCAGGGCAGGTACCTTGGTCCATTTTACGAGCCACACAGTTTCATACACTGCCTCATTTCTTGCTCAAAACCCTCCACCGATCACCCCTGTTTTTGGTCCCCACTGACTTTCACGTTCAGCCAATCGACCCGCGAGCTGTCGCTGAGCGGATCGTGGCGCACGTTGGGCAGGGAGCAGGCGGCATGCTGGCTGATATCGGCGGTCCTGAGATTTTAACATTAGGCGCAATGGCGCAAAGCTGGCTGGCGATTCGTGGGAGCAAACGCAGAGTCTTGCATCTCCCTGTACCGGGCGCAGTGGCACGGGGATTCCGCAGAGGCTACAACACAGTACCGCAAAACAAATATGGACAACTTACGTGGCAGCA
>JBCDFA010000245.1:0-11965 GCA_039178835.1 Chloroflexota bacterium | reverse complement strand
TTGCGTGCGGCAACCAAACGTGAAGAAGCACCATCACTTGGCGTCGGGGTGTTGGGGTATGGCCCGATCAGCTATGCACACGGTGTGTCGATCCAGTCTGTAGAAGGGTTGGAATTCCGAGCCGTTGTTGATCTCAACCCTGAGCGCCGAGCACAGGCCGAGCGCGATTTCCCCACAGTGTGTGCCTATCAAAATGCCCAGGAATTGATCGCCGATGCCAGTGTTGATGTAGTCATTGTTGCGACACCCCCGAATACCCACGCCCGTCTGACGATGGATTTGCTCCAGGCGGGGAAGCATGTCATCTGTGAAAAGCCGTTGTGTTTTACATGGCAGGAAGCCGAGCAGATGCTGCAAACCGCAGAAACACACCAGCGTTTGTTGAGCTGTCATCAGAATCGGCGCTGGGATGTCGACTACCTGGCGATTCAGCAAGCGATTCGGGAGGGCTTGATCGGCGAACCATTCTATCTGGAGTTGTTTGTCGGCCATTACGGTCACCCATGTGACTACTGGCACTCCCATGAGCCTATTTCTGGTGGTACACTATATGACTGGGGTGCACACTATCTCGATTGGGCACTCAACCTGTTCCCTGGCCAGACCGCTTCGGTGGTTGGGATGGAACACAAGCGGGTGTGGCACGATATTACCAATGCCGACCAGGCAAGGGCACAAGTGCGTTTTGCTGATGGGCGCGAGGTAGAATTTACCTATTCTGATATTGCTGCGGTACGCAAGCCCAAGTGGTATTTGCTGGGTACCGAGGGTGCGATTGTAGGTCATTGGAATTCGATTCTGGTACATCAACCTGATCCGGTTGTCTTTGTGCGCGAAGAAGAAATACCCGTGACAGAAGCAACACCGCATCTCACCCTCTGTCGGCGGCACCCGTCGGGCAGCATGATCGAACAGCAATTGGCCCTCCCTCAGCCACAACGCCCGGCCTACCATCTCAATATTGCGAACCACCTTTTGACGGGTGAACCACTGGCTGTGAGTGCTCATTCCTCGGCGCGGGTGGTTGCGGTACTCGAAGCCGCTGCCCGTTCAGCCAAACAAGGTGGTACAACCGAAGAGGTTTGTGTTTAAGGACAATCGTGAGAACATCAAGGAGCCAGACTCATGCTGAAGTTGTACAATACACTTTCACGAAAGATAGAACCTGTTGAACCGATTGAGCCAGGACTCGTCAAAATATATTCCTGCGGCCCGACGGTGTATCGCAATATCCACATTGGGAATCTGCGAACCTTTCTTATGGCTGATTGGGTGCGGCGTGCACTTGCATCGGAAGGTCTTGAGGTGCTGCATGTCAAGAATATCACCGACGTAGGGCACATGCGGGTGGAGCGACTCGATCAGGGTGAGGACAAAATTGTCGCGCAGGCCCGCCAGGAAAGAAAATCTTCTACAGATATTGCCCAGTTCTACACAGATGCCTTTCTTGATGATGAAGCACGTCTGAATATATTGCCCGCACAGTTTTTTCCTCGCGCAACCGAACACATCCCCGAGATGATCGAAATCGTGCAAGAGCTTGAGCGTAAGGGTTTGGCGTATGCGGTCGATGGCAATGTCTTTTTTGATATTCACAACTACCCTGATTATGGCCAGTTGTCGGGGAATCAGCTTGCGAACTTGATGGAAGGTGCCCGCGATACGTTGAGCACACAGCGGCGTAATGCTGAAGATTTCCCGTTATGGAAGCTGGCCGAACCGGGGCGTGAGATGGCGTGGGATAGCCCGTGGGGCCGTGGTTTTCCTGGCTGGCATATCGAATGTAGTGCCATGTCGATCAAATACCTGGGGCGACATTTTGACATCCATACCGGTGGTGTAGACAATATCTTTCCCCATCACGAGTGCGAATTGGCCCAGAGCGAAGGCTTCACTGACGAGCGCTTTGTGAATATCTGGGTGCACGCCCAACACCTCCTTGCCGATGGCCTGAAGATGGCCAAATCGACGGGGAATGCCTACACACTCGAAGATATCGAGTCGCGTGGTTTTGAGCCAATGGCACTGCGCTACCTCTTTGCAACAGTGCACTATCGTAGCCGTCTGAACTTTACCTTCAGCTCCTTGCGTGCCGCCCAAAAGTCATTGTATCGTCTGCGCCGGGCAGTATGGCGTCTGGCACAGGGTGTTGATCTGGACCGTTTGCCGGATCGTGAAATGGTGCGATCAACTGAACCATACCAGCAGATTCGTGCTGCCATAGCGCGTGATCTCAACATTCCGTTGGCTCTTGCGATTGTGTGGGACATGCTCCGGGGGCGTGGAACGCCACTTTCCAACGATCTACAATTGGCGATCCTCCTTGATGTAGATCAGGTCCTTGGCTTGCAACTTGCCGAGTCGTTACACAGTCCCATAGAAGAGCGATCCATCGACCTTCCAGAACAGATAACAGCACTGGTCAACGAACGTGAGAAGTTACGGGTGGCTGAGAGCTTTGCTCGGGCCGATGCGCTTCGTGAACGGATTGTTACGGCTGGCTACACCGTGCGTGATACTCGTCAGGGACCAATCATAGAAGCGCGTCCTCCCGAAGAAGAATTTACCACCATCACCCGAGCGCTGGATGTAGCCGACCAGACCCACAAGACTGATCTGTATGAGTTCTCGATCAATCTCCTTGCTCACGATAGTCATGCAGATCTTCAGCATTGTATTGAGAGCATTGCCCGACATCGGTATGGGCGCAACCTTGAGGTGGTCGTTGTCGATAATGGCTCAACTGATGATACGGTGCCATATCTACAGGATCTGATACGTCAAGGGTTATACGACGCAAGTTGTGAAGTGATTCCTTTGACAGTGCTATTCGCTGACCACAATACTGGTTTTGCAGCAGGCCGGAATGCAACGATGCGTGCAAGCCGTGGTCGTATGGTGGTGCTCCTCGACACATCTATCGAGTTGAAGGGCGACATCTGGACCCCACTGGAAACAGCACTGTCGAATGAATTGGTTGGTCTGGTTGGTCCCTATGGCTTGGAAACAGATGATCTCAAAGAGTTCTATGAGAGTGATGGCCCACTTGTTGATGCAGTCGAAGGGTATTTGATGGCATTCCGCCGTAGAGCACTTCCCGAGGTTGGTTGGTTTGATGAGAAGTTCCGGTTCTATCGATTACTTGATATCTACGAGAGCTTTATGTTCAAAACCGCCGGATATGATGTCATTGTGTGTGGTGAGGTGCGCGACCGTATTGAGAAGCATCCGCATCTTGAGTGGTACAGTCTGAATGAGGAAGAGCGTGCTACCAAGAGCAAAAAGAACTACGACATCTTCCGCCGACGCTGGCACCATGGGCAGAGCCTACAGGCTCAGAATTTTGATGCTACTAATCGCTGGTTTGGTCATGATCATGCGTATCACATAGCGGGTGATCATACGCACGCGCCAGAGGATATGCCGCCTCCAGGCCAGCCACATACCCACAAGCATCAGCATTGGCCAGACCACGATCACGAGCATCCCCATTACCACGATATGCCAGCGTAATGACGCAATAGTTTACAGAGACTTGCAGGGGTGCTCATCCTTTGCGAGTCTCTATATCTCCAAGCGACAAGGAACACATAATGCAGCAAGCTAATGGCCAGCGAACCCTGCCAGGGACTATTGCACTGGTTGGTTCAGGTGAATACACTGACGCAATGAATACCACTGATCGATATTTGCTAGACACAATCATGGGCAGAGACAAGAAGCGTGTGGTTGTTCTACCTACTGCCAGTGGGCTGTAGCAGGGTATGCCACAGCGGTGGAATGATCTGGGTGTAAAGCATTTCGAAGCACTTGGTGTTGATGTCACACCCGTCATGCTGGTGACTCGTGACGATGCGAATCACCCAGATGTTGTAGCAGTTATTCGACATGCCGATCTGTACTACTTTTCTGGCGGCAATCCGCAGTATGTTGTTGAGACCTTGCGCGACACATCAGCCTGGGATGCACTGGTTGGTAAGTATAAACAAGGAGCCGTCATCGCTGGGTGTAGTGCTGGAGCGATGATGCTTGGCAGTTACACCCTGAATGTACGTGCCGCAGCGAGTGGTCAACCACCACAATGGACTCCTGCATTAGGTCTTGTTTTTGGGATCATCGTGTTACCACACTTTGATCGTCTTGCAGGTTTTATTGAACCAGATACCTTCCAACAGATGCTGGCCTCCGCACCTGAAGGGACTGTTGTTCTTGGTATCGATGAGGATACTGCACTGGTGCGTCATGCAGCGCCAGATCAATCTAACTGGACGGTGATGGGTCGACAGACTGTGTCGGTTTTCAGAGACGGTGAGCGGATGATCTATGAGGCAGGTGCAACGTTAGATCTGTGAGATTTCTGTCATAGTCTACATTTTGACATCTATGATTTCTTCCATCGTAATTATTATCCTTGGTGTTGTGCTTAAACCTAGGTTGTTGTTAACACCTTATTAATGTTGAGAAATGGTAATTGTCGGTTACATTTTCATGCCTATTTCCACATCCGAACTTTCCCAATGTCCGTATCGGTTACGTATCGATAGACTTATGAGCTAAGATAACATAAGTTTGCTAACACAAAGCTGTGCATATTCGTTGAACATTGAGAAAAAGATGTGAATGATTTGAACATGTTGCCTAACTACTCAAAAGAGCAGATTAGGCTTCTATGTCGTTCGAGCTTCTCAGTGAATAATAAAATATGCGATGGTGCAATCAAAGGGAGTAAATCAGTAATGAGCAACGCGACAATAACCGTAACACTTACTGAGCAAGAAGTCCAAAGGCTCATTCATATTGCACAGGATTATGATACAACTCCTGAGGCTATTATTCAGGCTTTTGCTGCCGATTTTGTTGATAGTGAGTTTAGTGGTGGTACAAACGAACGAATGTATGCTAATATGTGGTTTGAACAGAATTGTGCCCCACCGTCGACACATGTATACATTGATAACAAGATTGATCCTCAGGGTGCCTCTTTGTTTTTCTCAGTGCTGTTCAAACGCTATCGTAAGTAGGCGATATCTTCCGGTTCTTCTCTCAATAGCTCAGTGTACGTGTTATGACTGTGTTTGTTCAAAGGGTCTACATCCTTGGTACCTGTCGTCATCTGGAAGTTGTGTGTCGAGCAGGTAAAAATGTTACCAAATGTTTAAGAAGTAATATCTATATAATTTGAGTGGGCATGGTATACTACACACATCTGTAGGTATCCAAACATTACCAAACATTTGTGTTGTAGCTTAACGTGGAATGTAGAAAATATTGTGGGAAGAAACGTATTCGTGTTGGTATCATATCATATTTAAGGTACGAGGAAAGGTATGGCGTACCGAGGGACAGTCTTTATTGTTGATGATAAATCATATATCATCGATCTTCTGTCCACAGTCCTTCAGGAGGAAGGATACGTTGTCCGTTCTTCAACTGATGGTGAGGCAGCACTTACTACTATAGCTACATATCCTCCCGATATTATTTTGCTTGATTTGGTTATGCCAGGTATGTCTGGTCTAGATGTTCTATCTGCTCTTCGCAGTAGCCGCTTTGCACATATCCCCGTTATCTTAATGAGTGCTCATCCCCTACAAACGATCAATCGCCATTTATACCCTGCAGCAGCGGTACTTGATAAACCATTCGATCTTGATGAGCTGTTTGATTGTATTGACCGTACAATTCGAAAACCGATACCAAGCTATCATAAGAAACAGAGCATTATCCAGCCTAAACCTAATAAACGTGTAATTGATAGAAAACCAGCCTATCAGGATAAAGGAAACACATCTGCGCGAAACCCAGACCGCCAGCGCGAGGTGCCTGTAACTCTTATGCCACTGGTACACCCAGATGGTCTCGCTTTGCCGCTTCAAACTCTCGAACGGATCGTAGCATCTCTAGACTATGCGATACCCCAGAAACCAAGTACTGTTCAAGAACGTTGGCGCTATCGTTTTTCTTGGGAAGAAACAGCGATTGTCGTTGTTGGGGGAACTCAGCAGTCGGTCATCTTTGGAACTGATCGATTTGCAATGAGTCGTCTAGCTGAAGTTATTACTGCACGTTCCCTAGAAATCATTCAGATCGTATGGCCGCGGGTAGACGTTGTTTTACACACAACATCGATCCTATTGAAGCGTTATGATATCGATGTAAGTGTTCCATGGGCTTTTCGTCCTCACTCATCATCTTACACATCATATCGCTATGATTTGAAGCAGGTTTTAAAAGCCTTTGCGTTGCTTGATCAAGATGGTTTGATGTTGCTGCAACAGATGGCTATTCGTCAGGGCACCCCTTGTGTCTTTGTCTGGCTAAAGAATATGCTGGATGCTTACCGTGCAGGTGAAGGCGTTTATCTTTCTCAGAATTGTCAGCTTGGCAATAAGATTGCCAGCTAAATGTGTTGTTATCGTTGGTATCCCACCTTATCTTCTATCATAAGACTATCGCCGTAGCAACCACACTTAATGTGCGGGTAATCGCCACGGCGATAGCTTCAGGTTTTTGTCTTCTATTGGCGTATTAGCAGTTTGGAACGTTATCTCTTTTCAAGCCGCAGATAGTTCACATCAACACTGTGTCCGCTTTTGGCTACTAATCGAACAGTGTGCTGTCCAGAGGTGATAGAACCGCTGCGGGTGTGTGTACTAAAGCGTCCCACCGGCGAATCCGCAGTAATACGGGTTACCTCTTGGCCATCCACAAGTACTGCGAAAGTTGCATCACTATCGGATTTCCAGGGTGCTGCCCGTAGACCGATCTGATATGTGCCGCCGACGAATTGGACATCACGCCATTCAACCCATTCGCGTGGTGCTATCCACCCTAAACAGCGCCCAGACTCATTTCCAGGGCAGTCACGGTATTTGGCACCTTTCTGGGCGTCTGGATCAGCAGCATCAAGCGTGATGGTTTGCGGCTGGCCACTTCGGCTGTGATTGTCAACTGTTACTCGCTCAGTACGTGTGGCAGTTTGGCTGCCGCGGTAGGCTGTGGCTTTGACTTCATAGGCACCATCTGGGTAGTGACTGGTGTCCCACCGATTCTCATCACCAAACAACACGTAGGGTGCCTGCTGTTCAGTATGATCTGCATTTTGTGCACCACGGATAGTAAAGACCACCCGGTCTGGTTGCCCCGTCGTGGCTGCTTCAACGCGTACAGCACCGCTCACCGTGCCATCACGTGTGAGACCTGTTAGGTCGGTTATCTCCAACTGACCTGGTACAGCGGTTGGCGAAGGAGCAGCTCCACTACTTCCAGCAGCGTGAGTCAAGGTTACTGGTCCCATGGTCCGTTGTTCATAAAGCGGACGGCTCCAATCATCAATGACTTGTTTGTAGTCACTATCTCGAAAGTAGGCATAGGCGACTTCGTAATGAGCAATATCCTTCTCTTCGATTGGTGCAATCTGTTGTCGTTGCCAGCGTGATGGATCGATTGCGTAGGGAGCATGGTAATCTAAAGCAAGTTTTAAGCTACGGCCATTGCGGCTGTAATCGTAGAGGTTTGTACCATTGTGACGAGCGATCTCTGCAACTTGGGTAAAGGCATTGACTGCATAGAGTGAGTACATCAGGCTCTTGGTACGTCCCAATTCTTTGACCATCTCACCGTGTGAGCCGATATGTTCTGGTAAGATTTGTTTGTAGCGGTCAAAGGCATAGCGCATGGTATCACTATCGTTAGCAGCTGCGCCTCCAGATGCTAAGAAGACCAGACGCCAAACTTCAAAGTTGTTATGTCCTGTCCAGCGGCGACCACTGGTGAGAAAATCGCGGGTCCAGCGCTCGAAGGCTTGTTGATCGGAAGATGTCCATGCTGATGAGTTTCGGATAAGGTCAGCACCATAGAACAGACCCGGCATCGTGATCGAGAGTTCAATGTTTGATTGCCCATTGGTGAATTTGGGAGTCATACGGGTATCTGAGTCGAGTGCCCACACGCGTATCAGGTAGGCGGCACGACGTGCATAGCGCTCATCGTTTGTGATCACATAAGCCAGTCCCAGCGCACGTACATCTCGACCAACAGATATAGCAGTACTGTAATCTTGCCGGTTGGCCTGTGGGTTGATTTGGCCATCGCGGCAGTCTGGGTTCTTCCCATCGACCCGCTTCCAGCCGCAATAGGGTGCTTCAGTAAAGTAATCATGCCCGCCATTCGGACCACCATTGGATGTTACGCGATACGGCCCGGCATTGAGTGCTCGATTGGCTTCACTCATCAGGCTATCATTGGCTGATCGCCATGGTTGTTTGCCTGATCGGATGTGATCTTTAATGTCCCGAATTTCAGCGTCATTCAGATACACATTAGGGCTGGCAGCGCTGGCCCGAGCGTGATCTGGTTGTAAGTTGATGAGTAGTGTGCTTACACACAGCAGAATAAGCGTAAGAGTAAGGGAAAGTCGTTGTCTGATATGCACTTTCATTGCATATCCCTCCTGTTTTCAGTTGGGACAGCATTTGATCAAGGGGGTGTGCGTGGTATACTACAAATGCTGTCCACCGAACGATGGTTGGATAGTTGTTGTCCTGATCGTTTCTGCCGCCAAGCTCTACGATCAGGACTTTTTTGTCTTCTGTGTTTGATTGATCAAAACGTGATAACAACAATTGCATAATCGGTCACTTTGGGATGAAATAGGTCGTTTTGTCAATCATTCCACAGATCTCTCAGCTCCAATTCTCGCGAGCAATATAGCATGCTCTATGTTTTACGACACGAAAAATTTTTTCCAATAGAGCATCGGGATTGCGTCGATTCGTGCCGAAACTTTGCACACAGGAGTTTTAATAGTTAAAAAGGTTTACGAGAATTTGACTAAATTAACGCTTACTGTTGCTCAGAATAGCCTGTCGAGAGTAATCTATAACTCTGTGCAAAATATTGACAACATTTTGCTGAATACTAAGCTGTGGCGTTTATGGTTAAGAGATTACTTGCAATACTTTGTGCGATAAAATGCAATATATGCGTGTAAGATAATCTACACGTCACGAGATAGCGACAGACCTGTTTGCATAACAGATGAGGATATAATATGACAGGATACATTCTTCTCGAGGGTGGTGCAGAGTTTAGTGGCCGTATGGCAGAGCCGGATCAACGAGCGATAACATTAGCAGGTGGGTCAGATGCGCCCATCCATATCATCCCCACCGCTGCTGCGCCAGATCACAATCATCAACGTGCTGGAGGTAACGCGAAACGATGGTTTCAGGGTTTGGGTGCATCACATGCTACTGTGCTTCATTTAATTGATGCAGACTCAGCCAACGACTTAGCCATTGCTGAACAACTTCGCACCTCTCGTCTTATCTACCTGCTGGGTGGTTTCACGCATTACTTAGGTGAGACTTTGCGAGGAAGTGCCAGTTGGCAAGCAATGATGACAGCCTATCAGTCAGGTGCCGTTATTGCAGGCAGTAGTGCTGGTGCCATGGTCTTATGTGAATGGTACTACAATCCTGAAAATCAGCAGATGTTTCAAGGCTTGGGTCTGGTGACTCGTGCCTGTGTTCTTCCCCACTACGACACGTTTGGCCATCGTTGGGTGCAGCGACTCACTGCGTTACTGCCAGATGCAGCGCTTTTGGGTATTGATGAACGGACAGGTATGCTTAATGATGGAGGGAATCCGACGGAACGTCAATGGTGTGTGTATGGTCAGGGCGACATAACAATTCACAGGAAGGGTCAGACTCAGACATATACCGAAGGCGACCTATTTCCTTTTCCATAGGAGAATAACGCCGTTGCCATTAAGCTATACGTAATATGGTACACTACTGTTATCAATACCTACGTACATAGATAGAAGACAATGATAGATCTGCATATCCATACAACAGCTACACCACATCACTCCACATGGGTGCCTGAGGAGCTTGCAGTGACGGCTGCCCAATCTGGTCTTTTAGCCATTGCTGCAACCGATCATAATACAACTGCTAGCGTTCTGGCTTTACAGGCAGCAGGGAAACGCCATGGTGTTCAGGTGATTGCTGGTGTTGAGATCGATAGTGGTTTCAATAATAAGCTTTGGCACACGCTTGTCTATGGCGTTGCACCAGATGAGCCACGACTGCTTCAATTGTGCCAGGCAGTGTTTGATCGCAATATGGCTGATGCTCGTGCTCTCCAAAACCATTTGATAGATCAACGGTTTAGACTTGATGATCTTGAGAAGCTTGATCGTCCATGTAATGTAGCCGATGTCGCCACCGCGCTTGCACGACAAAATACGCTCCCATATCGCAATCCAAATGAGAATAATGAAAGTGCTGGCATGCGTTATATCATAACCCAGATGCCACAGGGTTATAATCCGGTAGGTGTTGATGAAGTTATTGAGGTAGCTCACCAGTGCGGTGGAGTTGCCGTACTTGCTCATCCGGGTCGTGCAAAAGGTATTTATGCAATTCCGGCAACGGAAGAAGATATCATCAAGATGGCTGAGATGGGTCTCGATGGTATTGAGGTTCTCTATCCTACTCACACCAGGGAGGACCGCATATTTTACAGTCACCTTGCCAAAAGATACCATTTGCTTGTCACTGGTGGCTCAGACTCACATCATCCGCATCAACCATTGGCCAATTGGCCCTCTGATGATGTAGCTGTTTTTCTAAAGCGCATGAACATCTTGTAGAAATAAGGATTCATTATGACCCAATCGACCCTGGTGTGTTTGGAGAGTAGTGCTAATCAATCAACGTATGATCCACACCAACTCATGAATCTTTGCCCCGAGACTGGGAAGCCGTTGTTAGCACGCTATGATCTTGCTCGTGCAGCGCGCACCCTCACTCGAGAAGCACTGGCCACCCGACCACCAACATTATGGCGATATGAAGAAGTGTTACCAGTGCGTGATGATCGAGCTGTTATTGATCTAGGTGAAGGATGGACCCCCCTTATTCAGACGGCCCGTCTGGGGGAGCATGTCGGATGTTTACGAACATATGTGAAGGATGAAGGACTCAATCCGACTGGGAGTTTCAAGGCTCGTGGTCTCAGTGTTGCGGTCAGTCGTGCGTATGAGCTTGGTGCCACGTCTATTGCGATTCCTAGTGCTGGTAATGCTGCCGGTGCCATGAGTGCCTATGCTGCGGCGGTTGGTTTGCCTGCATATGTGTTTATGCCTGCGGATGTTCCATTGGCCTTTCGTGCGGAGTGTGAGGCGCTTGGAGCCCATGTCACATTGGTTGATGGACTCATCAATGATTGTGGTGCGAAGGTTCGTGAAGGGGCAATCGAGCATGGCTGGTTTGATGTAAGCACACTCAAGGAGCCATACCGCATTGAAGGAAAAAAGACGATGGGGTATGAACTGGCCGAACAACTCAATTGGACGCTACCAGATGTCATTATCTATCCAACCGGTGGTGGTACGGGTCTGGTGGGGATGTGGAAGGCATTTGACGAAATGGAACAAATGGGTTTGATTGGTTCACAGCGCCCCCGTATGGTGACGGTACAGAGCGAAGGATGTGCACCAATGGTCAAGGCGTTCCACGCAGGCCAGGACTATGCAGAGCTATGGCCGAATGCCAGAACGGTGGCAGACGGGTTGCGTGTTCCGGTAGCCGTCGGTGATTTTCTAATCCTACGGGCACTCCGTGAGAGCAATGGGACGGCGTTGGCAGTGAGCGACGAAGTGATGATGGAGTATACCAATGTGCTTGGTGCAATGACAGGTATTTTTGCAGCACCAGAGGGTGGTGCCTGCCTGGCTGCACAGGTCCAACTGCTCAAAGATGGTTGGATCGCTCCTGATGAATCAGTTGTGCTGTTCAACACAGGCACTGGTGCGAAATACGCGCATTTATGGGAAAAATAAGACCTGATCGAGCAATGACAGCAGTTCTGATGTATCTGGCGTAGGAGCAGTTTGTCACTGTACATCGTTGACTCAGGGGTATTATGTTGAATCGGTGGCTACAAGCTGACG
>JBCDFA010000244.1:0-11969 GCA_039178835.1 Chloroflexota bacterium | reverse complement strand
CGTTGTTACTGAGTCACGGTGTCAAGTTGATAAAAGTTGGTTTTGAATACCATACTCTGAGGATAGATTGCAACCTATAAGCGATAATCCTGCACAATATAAACAGCTACGTCACTTTTTGTCTTGGCTCACTGCTATTATTACTGTGGCGTGTTTCATTTTTGTAGGAAGCGCCATCATTATTACCGATGTCGCAATGGGTATCATCGGCATTATTGGTACAGCGTATATACTGGTTTTGGCGAGAGCATGGCGTTTGTTTGCAAACCAGAAGTTTGATTCTGCGATCATGCTGGTTTGTATCGGAATGTTAATTGGTGTTTTATTCATTGCATTTGTACAACCTGCTTTTTTCCCTTCTCTGGTGATTATTCCTATTCTGGTCGTTTCGATTGCTCTGCCATATACATCTGGACAGCGTCTACGTTACCTTTTTTTCGTTAGTCTGCTTGTTTTGTTTGCTATCTGTATTGTTGGGCTTACTGTCCCTTCACCATTTGGTGAGCCTCCTACGTTGTTTAGCTTGCTCAGTGTTGGTGTGACGATTGCAGAAGTAGGGCTCACGTTCCTACTTCTTTGGCAGTATCATCGACGACTGGTCGGTGCATTGTTTGAAGCACAAACAACAAACAAAGCTCTGCGTTTAAGCGAAGAACGCTTTCGCCGTCTTGCAGAAAATGCAGCTGATATTATCTATCGATATCGGTTATCCCCAACACCAGGGCTTGAATACATTAGCCCTGCTGTAACACAGATTCTTGGGTATTCAGTTGATGAGTGTTACTCTCGTCCTGAATTGATGAATGAAGTGATCCATCCATTGGATCGTGACCGTATAGCAAGGATGTTTGAGGAACAAGAGTCATGGCGAGATCCCTTAGTGCTACGCTGTTTGCATAGAAATGGTGCTGTCATTTGGACAGAGCAACGCATCGTTGCAGTATTAGATGAACACGGAGAGATGATTGCTCTTGAGGGGATATCACGTGATATTACGGCTCGTAAACAAGCAGAAGAAGCCTTACAACTCGTTATTCAAGAGAAAGAAGAGACCCTAGCACTACTTGATACACTTTTGGAAAATACTCCTATTGGTATGGCCTTTCTTGATACATCACTTGTGTATATGCGTGTCAACTCCACGTTTGCCGCTATTGCATCATTACCGGTAGAGTCATACATTGGTCAAACAGTGTATCAGATGCCCCTTGAATTTGATGACCGTTTCATAAATTATCTGCAGCAAGTTCTGGAAACAGGATTACCGATAACTGGTCTGGAAATCAGAAAATATACAGAAGAATTTCTATTAGACCAACAGAATTGGCTGGCAAGCTATTTTCCTGTGTGTACTGATAGTACAGAACTGCTAGGCGTAGGTGTAGTTGTCATTGAAATAACTGAACGCAAGAGACTAGAAGCACAGTTATTCCAAGCTCAGAAGATGCGTAGTATTGGCCAACTTGCTGGTGGGATTGCTCATGATTTTAATAATTTACTCACAGCGATCATTGGATATACCGACATAGCACAAATGACACTACCTGGAGATCATCCTATTCAGGACGATCTCCACCATATTCATGAGGCAGGTAATCGTGCGACAAAATTAACACGGCAGTTGCTAGCCTTTGCACGGAGGCAGGTAATTGAACCACAAATCGTGAATTTGAATACATTGATTCTCGATATGGATAAATTGTTGCGGCGGCTTATTGGCGCAGATATTGAGCTTGTCACTATACCAAAACCAGATCTGGCATATGTTCGTGTTGATCCTGGTCAAATCGAGCAGGTTCTGGTCAACACGGTCTTAAATGCTCGTGATGCAATGCCACATGGGGGTACCCTCACCATCGAAACAGATAATGTGTATCTTGATACTACCTATACACAGACTCATGTCGATGTGGCTATAGGTCAGTACGTGATGCTTGCTATTAGTGATACCGGTGTTGGTATGGATAGTGAAACCCAACAGCATATTTTTGAACCATTCTTTTCTACTAAGCCAGAAGGTCAAGGAACTGGGCTTGGGCTTGCTACATGCTACGGTATCGTGAAGCAACACAATGGAAGTATTTGGGTATATAGTGAATTAGACCGAGGCACCACCTTCAAAATATATTTACCATATGCCGATCAATCCACTGATGAAAAGCATGAACAAAATGGACAAGTGATTGAAGCATTTCCTGAAGGTTCAGAAACGGTTATGGTTGTCGAAGATGATGCCTCTGTATGTGAACTCGCAGTGCAAGTCCTTCGCAACCGTGGTTATCGGGTCTTGACCGCATCAAATGGCGAGGAGGCACTCCTGTCTGCACAGGAGTTTCAGGAAGATATTCATTTACTACTTGTTGATATTGTTATGCCACGAATGGGTGGGTATGAGCTGGCCAAACGCTTCAAAGCCCTTTTTCCTGAAACCAAAGTTTTGTTTACTTCTGGTTATACGGACAATGTGGTCCTTGATCAAGATGAGGCAACATTTGATATGGCATTTATTCAAAAGCCGTTTTCACCTGCCACACTTGCTCAACAAGTACGTGATGTGCTGGGTGCCAGCACACCCGATTGTTAGCATCAAGTGTTTATGATCCTCATAGATTTCCTCCACACCTTGTGCTATAGTGCAAAAGAGAGCTTATGGTATACTGTATTTTCGACGTGACTGAACTGTGGAGGATATATGCGTCTATCTGAAGATAAAGTTCGTCGTATTGCTGAGCGGCTGCATGACGAAATGGAACAACAAAATTTGCTGTCTTATAAAGATCCACCGCGTAGTAAACCTGGAGTCGGGCGTGCAGCGCGTGTGAAAGAGATTTACGATTTTATCATGGCTGATTTGTTACTAGAAGAAGATATTGATAGAGAAGTTGAGAAGATTTTGGCAACCTACGAGAAGGACTTTAAGGGAACAGAACGCGATGTTATGTTCAAGAAACATAAAGAGGAAGTAGCCCGCAAACGGGGATATATTCTCTAGAGAATATATCCTACCAATGAGAAAGTTAGCGACACGTGTCTGAGACGCATCTACCGCAAGATTGGGCGACATGGATTGATCTTGTTCGTTCTGCTTTACGACCAGGACCACCTATTCCACATGAACAGCTATTGCTCGTTACTGACATGGAGGGACGACATCTGCGTCGCCTTGATCCACCGACAGATGTCGTAAGTCGCAAAGGTGCAGTATTGTTGATCTTCTATCCTGACAGTCACGATTTACGTATACCACTGACTGTGCGAAGCAATACATTGCCAACTCATCGTGGTGAAGTATCTCTGCCTGGTGGGGCAACTGATCCAGACGATGATGGCCCGACGGCAACGGCACTCCGAGAAGGGTATGAAGAACTAGGAATTGACCCAGAGTCAATAGATATATGGGGTACGCTGTCACCTCTTTATATTCCACCAAGTAATTTTTACATCACGCCAGTGGTAGGGTTTAGCAAGCACCATCCTCATATGCAGGTAAATACTGCTGAAGTACAGGAAGTTATCACTGTTACAGTTCGTGAATTGCTTGACCCACAACGGGTAGTGGTCGAACAATGGCAACGTCAGGGTATAGCACTACAAGTACCATTTTTTGCTATTGCAGGACACAAGGTATGGGGCGCTACGGCGATGATTTTAAGTGAACTAGTTGCACGAATACGACGGAGTTTATTGAGTAACGAAGAAACATAGTGTAAGCAGGAACAACGCATTTTTTTATACGATACAATAGTTATATGTGTGCAGAACACAAAGGTTCATTCGATTGAAGTATGCTAGGGGAGGTCCATATTATGACACTAGATGAAGCCATTACCGATCTGACCAATCGTATTAAAGATGTTAGTCCAGACGTAGTGATTCGTGTGCAACGACGATCTGACGAGGGAGCAGCTATTCGTGTGTATGCACCAGCACAAGATGAAGACCCAATCAAAGAAGCAACAAAAGAGCGAACGTTGAATCTGTTGGTGGAAGAGGGCATCGATGTGCAGGTATTAGTGTATGATATTGCGACATCGCTTCCTACTGACTCGGCTTAGTCAAGGTCGAAGAATTAGATTGTACACTAAAGCTACTTTCCCATGGTAACATATTCTTTTAGAACCGTCTGCCAAACCCTTTGCAGACGGTACATCATCTCGTAAGAAGCAAAGGGGATTCACTCTTACCGCTTCGCTTACGTTACCTTAGCTGTGTGTTTCGCGGGTACACCACATTGGAGAATCATATGGCTACATTGACACAAATAGGAAAAACTCTAGGGGTCGCGCTTGGCGCGATGGCTGGTGTGGCAGGTATTGGTGCAATTGCCGCATTACGATGGCCAGTGACAAAACAGTCCGGGACACAACGTTTGGCTGGCCTTGATGCACCTGTGCATGTTTTGCGTGACCATTGGGGTGTACCCCATATCTATGCCACAAGTGATCGTGATCTCTTTATGGCGCAGGGGTATGTGCACGCTCAGGATCGCCTGTGGCAGATGGAGTTTCAACGGCGCGTAGGGCATGGACAATTGGCGGAAATCTTTGGGCGTGATGCACTCCCCGTTGATCGCTATATTCGGATGCTGGGGTTTAATCGAGTAGCACAAGAGGAGGTGCAGTTATTCTCTGACAAGACACGTGAAATAGTTGATGCATATGTTCAAGGCGTAAATACCTACATTACACAACATATACGACGATTGCCTGTGGAATTCTCGCTTTTGCGTTTCCAACCGCAGGTGTGGCGCCCTGTGGATATTCTGGCTCTCGGTAAATATATTGCACTGGGTCTTTCTGAGAATTGGCCTTCGGAAATATTGCGGGCACATATGATTGCTCTTGTTGGTGAAGAACGTGCCAAGGCACTTGATGTTCGTTATCCAAAAGACCATCCGCTCACGATACCTCCAGGCGTTACCTATCGCTCTGATATTGGTACTGGCTTGATCCGTGATATGTCTCAAACATCACTATCTACAAACGGTGCAGATGGTGTTCAGGGCAGTAACGCTTGGGTTGTGAATGGCCAACGTTCAGCAAGCGGGCTGCCATTGCTTGCCAATGACCCACATCTTATGTTACAGATTCCCTCAATCTGGTACGAAAATCATTTGATTGGTAAAGACGTGCATGTGACTGGAGCGAGCTTTGCCGGTTGCCCAGGTGTCATTATTGGTCACAATGAGTGGGTTGCTTGGGGGGTCACGAATGGTATGACCGATGTACAGGATTTGTATATCGAGCGTTTTGACTCGGCAAATCCCACACAATATGCTTTTCAAGAGCAATGGGAACAAGCCTCGGTCGTTCGTGAGGAAATCGGAGTCCGAGGTCAGCCAGAGCCGCACATTGAAGAAGTTCGTCTTACTCGTCATGGACCTATCGTTACTGACTTGGTTGGAGCACAGGATAATCAGCGCTCGATAACTGAAGATACATCATACACCGAAGAATATGCTCTTCGCTGGACAGCCCTTGAGCCTGGACGTGTAGTCGATGCCATCCTCGCGTATAACCAAGCACGCGACTGGTCAGAGTTTCGTCAAGCACTTCATTTGTGGCCTGGTCCAACGCAAAACTTTGTGTATGCTGATGTTCAGGGACATATTGGCTACACTCTTGGCGGGCGCGTTCCCATTCGTGCTAAGGGCGATGGCCGTGTGCCAGCGCCTGGGTGGACAGGTGAGTACGAATGGTCAGGCTATATTGCTCCTGATGAGTTACCCCATGTGCTCAATCCTGATGATGGGTATGTTGTCACAGCTAATAATCGCATTGTGGGTGAAGAATATCCTCATGCAATTCCGTCTGAGTGGTTTAGTGGTTTCCGAGCAGCGCGCATTTGTGAATTACTTGAGCAGACGACCCATCACGACATACACTCGTTTGAACGTATGCATAGTGATGTGCGTAGTCTCCCAGGTTTGGCCTTGGCAGCCTTTACTGGACGCCTTCCAATGACATCGTCAGTCGCACAAAAAGCGCGTAATGAGCTGGCCACATGGGATGGTGAACTCAATACTGATAGCATTGGTGGGATGATTTATACGGTATTTCGCACCCATTTACAAGCAATTGCGTATGCAGAGGTTGCTGAGTCCTTTGATGTCGTCACTGGGCTCGGAATGTTGGCAACGATCCCGTCTGAACGATTTTTACTCCGCGCATTGCCATCTATTATCGACCACATGACAAAGCGAGATGACGCATGGCTTGGTGATCAACGCACGTGGGATGATGTGATAACAGAAGCATGGCATGCGACCATTATGGAGCTGCGTCAAGCTTATGGTGATAATGTACAAAACTGGCGTTATGGTCGATTTCACACATTAACATTGCGGCATCCATTAAGTGTGGTACCAGCCCTAGCACGACTGTTTAATCGCGGTCCTTTTCCAATCGGAGGCGATATTGATACCGTCTGTATGGGATACATGCCACGAAAATTTATAGGTAAGCCACGCTATATCGGACCTTCATATCGACAGATCTGTGATCCGGCTGATTGGGATCGGAGTATGAGCATTCACACCACTGGTCAATCAGGACATCCTGCAAGCCAGCATTACGCAGATTTTGTACAACCATGGCTTGCTGGGCAGTACCATCCGATGCTATGGAGCCGTATGCGTGTTGAGGAAGCAACAGATAAACGTTTGATTCTGATGCCTGCTCAGGATGTGCAGCAAAAGGTTGTGTCACAAGGTGAGATCTTCCAGAGTCCCTGATGCGTAGTTGATATATGAATATTTTTGCGGAAAGCCCACGGAGCAACTACTGTGGGCTTTTGTAACACATCGAGAGGTTTATCACATGCAGCGTATAAAACGTATTGAGCCAGGTCCGGGACAGGAATCGGTTTGGGATTACCCGCGACCACCACGCCTGGAAGACTCAACCAAACATATTCAGGTTATTTTCAATGGCGTGGTGATTGCAGATACACATAGCGCCAAACGTGTGTTAGAAACAAGCCATCCCCCAACCTATTACATTCCACCAGAGGATGTGCAGATGGAGTATTTTACATCTACAAGTCATCGTTCATTTTGTGAATGGAAAGGGGCAGCTTCTTACTACACACTTACTGTTGGGGGGAAAACGATAGAGAATGTTGCGTGGTACTATGTTAATCCGGTTTCAGCTTTCGCCAGCCTCAAAAACTATCTGGCCATTTATCCCAGCAAAATGGAAGCTTGCTATATTGATGGTGAAAAAGTGCAGACACAAGAAGGCGACTTTTATGGTGGTTGGATAACGAGCGATATCGTGGGGCCATTCAAAGGTGGTGCAGGTACTTGGGGATGGTAGCAGCAGCTAAAGTAAAGTAGCTTAATGAGATTGCAACGGGCTTCTAAAGGCTTGAAAGAGATTTCTGGAAGCCCGTTGTTATGGCCTATTGTGATAAAACAGTTGTGTTCAAAAACGCACCAACCGTCGTGACCCAAAGTTCTGGCGCACGATGCACAAAGGGCATCTCGTGACCAGTATCAGGGACTTTCACAACCTGTGTGTTGCTACGGAATTGTTCAGCAATTGCGAGTGCCTCGGTTTCCCTGATCCACGGATCGACTCCGCCATACAGAAGTAATACTGGGCTGTCTACCTGTTTAGCATACTCAATAGTATTATGACGAAACCCATTATACCCGGTTTGGACACTACCCCAGAAGAAAAGCAGTTCTGTGGCCGGAAATGACGGAACACCGAAGGCTGTGAAACGGTGTCGTGTGGTTGTCGTGAGGCGATCAAACACCCCTTCCAGAATAAGCGCATCAGGATCAATGCCGTTCAACGCAACTGCACGAAGAATCGCTGAACTACCCATAGATACACCATACAAAATGATGGGCTGGCCGGGCCAATGTCGTTGCACATAGGCAAATGCAGCAGCCACATCATCTGCCTCACGCATACCGAGAGTCGTGTTATTTCCGCTTGATCCACCTGACCCACGAAAATCTACCAACAGGCTGTTATAGCCCATTTGATGAACATGCGCTGCGGGTGTCAACAAACCATCTTTTATTCCAGCGTATCCACTAAACATAATGACAACACCATGAGAAGCGGGATGGGGAACAAACCATCCTTCGAGATGGTCACCATCGCCAAGATCGATGCGATGTGTTTCATATGGCAGATAATGATCAGTGGGTGTCTGCACATTCTGAGGGCGAGGAACTCGTACTCCCGTGATAACCATGGTTGCTTTGTCAAACAGTGAAGCCTCAGCGAGCATGACCGCCGATACTGGTACACCAACAGGTACAAAATGAGTCATTGCTCGTGCTTGCATATAGGCAACAGCATTTAAAAGAATGCCACCAACAAGTGTAAGAGAACACACCGCAGTGATCATACGTGTTCTCTTGGTTCGCGTTTGTTGTGCCATAAAACTCCCCTCTTGCAAAAACAGAATCCTAATGGAATACGGCTGTTTAGTATAGTCGATTACACAAACTTTGGGGAAATCTTCTTGACAGCTAACGTTATCTGAAATATAATCGTGTCGGATAACGTTAGCTAAGAAAGAGGGTTTGTTATGTTTGATACGAATACGATTATGGAGGATGTCGTCACTCGTGTGACCCGACATTATCGGGAGATTGGCAAAAAACTGGATTGGGAGAAGGATACCACTGATACGATTACCGAGTCCTATCCTACGCCGCTACATGCAGACATTGCATTGTTTCTACAAATCGCCAATGGTGAGTTAGACCGTTCTGCGGCAGATGAGCAGATGATTGGTGATATTATTGAACGTTTACAACAATTTCTTGATTTGCTGTTTCTTCCCGCGCATGGTCGCTTAACATACAATATCCCATCGTCGTTCTGGGTCGAACTAGGTATTGGGCAGGTTTTGGTGCGGGTGCAAGCATGGCTTCGTCAGGATGATCTGATCAGTTTCACGGAGGCGGCACAAAGACTCTTTCCTGAGTTGTCAGAGAACAACATTCAAGCAGCTCGTATGCGAATCAAGCGCCTGACGGAGAATGGAACATTGATGATGTACCTCGATCCCGATGAGCCAAACCCAACGCAACAGACACGTGTCAGCCGTCAGGCGGTGGAGGCATTTCGTGCAGCAGGTGAGGGAGATACTCATAGTGGGTAGCGATACTTGATCTGACACATTTCGCAACTATACTGGATTGATAACTTTAATCTATAAATACTATATTTTGTAGTTGAAACTCTTATAGATTGGGGGTTCTCAAAAGCACCAATGTTACATACAATACACAAACCATATCAAACATTGTGCCCCGATAGCGCAATTTACTCATCCTAGTCAACATTTTTTCACCCAAACAAACGCCTCGTTTGCATCCCACACGGTGCTGTGTGGTTACCCAATGATAGGTTCCATCACAAATTCATAACGTTTCGCTTCTCTTTTGTACTCGTTTTCAGACGACTACTATGTGGTAGTCGTGTTATGATCGTGCGCTGCAAGGACATCTAGACCTTCGCAGACGCGGTGACTAGGGGGTCTATCGGTGACATTCCAGTTTATCCAGCCGTGTATGGAAACCGTTCGACAGCATCGTCTCGCAACTTTTGTACTGTGTGATCATTTGGGGTATGTCGCACTCACCAACCAACAGATGATAGTAATGGAGATGAGTCGATGATAGCAACTACCCTTTCTCAGCTTGATTATCCTTTCCTTGGTTCAATGAGTCCTTACGCTGACGAAGCAGATAACCGCAGTTTGGATTGGGCACATTGCTTCAATCTGATACGCGAAAGCGATTTAACACATGCTGACAGGTTGCATTATGGTTTACTGGCTGCGCATGCGTATCCCACAGCACGGTCGGTAGAACAACTCCAGATCGCCGCAGATTGGATTAGCTGGTTATTTTTGATGGATGATCACGTAGATGAGGCTGGTATTGGTCGAGATGTGGAGCAGCTAACACAACTCCACAATCGTTTTGTGGCTGTGCTTCAGGGAGATGAGCCAACGGTTGACGATTGGTCGCTTACCCATGCTTTATCTGAACTACGTGGTCGTATGCTCAACTACGCTGATACAACCTGGTTACGACGTTTCAGCCGTCATGCTGAACTCTACTTCCACGCTAATTGTTGGGAGGCGTCTAATCGTGAAACTGGTCTTACACCAACACTTGAGACCTATTATGTAGCGCGACGGTTTACTGGTGCAGTCTACGCGTGCTTTGATCTTATCCAGATAACCGATAAGGTCCATTTACCATTCTATGTACTCCATCATCCGGTCGTAGAGGAGATTACTAGTGTAGCCAATAATCTTATTTGTTGGTGCAATGACATCCTCTCATACACGAAAGAAATGCAGCAGGGTGATGTCCATAACCTTGTATTGATCGTTCAACATGAGCAGCAAGTCTCGTTGTCAGATGCGGTCACACAGGCAGTCGCTATACATAATACTGAAACTGACCGTTTTATGTCACTTATTGATGAGTTGCCACGCTTCGACATTGCTATTGATGGGGGGTTAGCGCACTACGTAATTGGGTTACAGCACTGGATACGTGCTAACCTGGACTGGTCTCGCACCGCACTACGATATATGTCAAAGGATCAATAGACGTTATATTCTGTGTAGCGGTGTACTGCAACGTTCTTGTCTACATGCTCAATGCAGGAGGTTTTATGTCTTTAACAAGCTTTATACCAGACCTTGCCGCTGCACAGAAAAAGCGACTTGATCGATTTCTATCTACTTACGCAGTAGCCACGATAGTATTTAGTATAGTTTTTGGAATTGTAGCTTTCTGGCTACAAGATTTGGCGACAGGATTAAATGCTATCGTCTTAGTTGCATATGGACTAGGGTTACTATTTGCTCGAGGAATCGCTTCACAAAATGATGTAGAAAATCCGGTAAGCTTGGCAGGAAGTCTCTTGCTTATAGCTAGTCTTGCTATTGTTTTCTTTCAACCATTCCTGTTTATTACTCTCATCTTAACACCAATAGTTGCATCTGTGTTGGCTTTGCCGTTTGTTTCAGGTGATCGATTAAGAATGCTGATGCTTGCGAGTGGAATATGTAGTGTGGGCGCATTGGTATTGGGTATTGCTGCACTTCAAGGCTGGCAATTTTTACCATCAAACCTCCCTATATTGATTCAGCAGGGTCTTCATATTAGTTCAGTTGCGGTAACCATTGGATTTTTGCTGTTCTTAGTATGGCAGTTTCATAATCGAATGTTTGATTTGGTACAGACTGTGCATCAAACAAATGCAGATCTAACTGACCGCAACGATGCACTTGAATCAAGTAATGCGCGTCTTGAGGATCAGCTGGCCCGTGAGAATACCCTGGTTGGTCTCGTGACTGAATTAGAAATCCCGATCACCCGTATTGCAGATGGGGTATTGCTCTCATCATTAATTGGCCATGTCGATGAACGTCGTGCCGGTGATTTGAACGAAAAATTGCTTACCGCAGTCCATAAAAATCGTGCACGCTATATTATTCTGGATATTAGTGGTATGAGACAGCTTGATAGCCAGGTTGCACAACTCCTCATCACTATGGTGAATGGTGTCACACTTATTGGATGCTCAATGCTGATCAGCGGTATTAGTGCTCAAGTAGCTATTACACTGGTGCAGCAAGGCGTTGGGTTTGACAAAGTTGCCACATTTCCAACAATTGAGGAGGCATTGGACACTATTCAACGCAAGCAAGTTACACCCAAAGAAACGACTATCTGGTCATCTCAGTGGAGGAGTAATGGTCATAGGGTGGAAGAATCTAATTGATGATATAACCTAATGCTATACTAACTGACTGAGTTTTCGGAGTAAACTAGTTGTCATAAGGCAACTAGTTTATTTGTCAGGACTTACGCAAAAGCCATCTGCACCGCAGGCGATTTCAAATGTTGACGCAGGTACTCCGACAACAATCCATGCTTGATCCGATAGATTGTGGTGTCTGCGTCGTGAGCAATT
>JBCDFA010000243.1:0-12030 GCA_039178835.1 Chloroflexota bacterium | reverse complement strand
TTTCGGTACCAGGCACAACCGGAATATGAAAATCAAGACGCACCCAGCGTACGCCTGCCTCTGATAGTATTTTTCCCATTTGGTCTTGTGCGATATAGTTTGGTTTATTGGGGTAATTAGGATGTGTTCCAAAATCATACCAAGGATCACGTATGACCATCCCCATAAAGTCTCGATTAAGGGCTGATGTTTGGGGACTCGTTGTAGCATTAGTTGATGGTAAAACGATGAGAATGAGTGATAGGGCAAGCAAAAAAGTAGTTAGGCGTAAGCCAATTTTTATGTGGTTCATAATAGACTCCCAAATGCCTGTCTTCTCAACAGTATTATTAATATGAAGGTGAAGAGGGTGCGCACAGTGTTCTTGCTGAGAACAGTCTAAGTGAAACAGATATCAAAAGACAAACAAGAGATTTCATTCTTATGTATGTAAACGATATCGTGAGGAAGTTTAACACATGTGCCAAGACAACAAGACAATAGATACTATCATAATCCGTAATGTAGTTTACAAGGTTGTATCGTTATTTTCCTGACTCCTCTGGTTCTGGTCCTGCCAATCGGAGCATGTGATACTTGAGTCCTAGCGCAAAGCCGATCACGAGAGCATTCATTGCGACAACTGCTGCGACACCGAGAATAGGACCACTCATACGGTCCCATCCACTTACTTCGTGGATTTGAATCATTGTTTGTTGGAAAAAATCATTTGTGGCAGCTGGTTGAGCGACAAAGTCTGCTGTTATGCTTGTGGGTGGTATTTGTGATGCAACTAATTTCGTGAGGAATGTGCCGCTAAAGTAGGTAGTAATTTCATCAGGAGGGGCAGGATCAAGTTTGTCGACCAAACTAGCATAGTGGGTTTCCATTTCAGAAATGTCGACTCTATGATCGGTCATTACATATAGTGTAATATCGAATGGCTCGTTCATCAACGAACTCAACATCATAGGGTAGATAATTTTATCAGTCTCAAAGGTAAAACGAATTGATCGTAATGTACTATCAATGGGCCGATCTCCTCCAAAAGTAATAGCAACAAACGACCATCCCTGATTTGCATATGTTTGGAGAATGGAATTTGCTCTTACCGGAAGATTATGGCTATAGTCTTCGATCCACCGTTGTAATGTCGATATTTCACTGGCAGTAAACTGATCAATGTTATAGTTGTCAATTATTTCACCATCAGAATGTGCCAGTATTTCGTTGTTGGTAATGGGTTGAGGGCTATCTAGCCATACAAGGCGTTCTTCAATTTGTATCTGTGGTTGAGTGGCTTCTGCAAGGTACGTAAAAAGCTGATCGTCCGAAACCATTTCAACCTCTGCCGGGGTAGGTACAGGAAAGATAATAGCCGTATCTGCATCTGTACTTAATAGGTCTATGCTCAGAATTATCTCTTGTTGATTGTCGCGAAATGTTATAAAAGCTTCTTCTGAAGGAATTTGCCCTTTAACGGGCAATCCACCTGCCATAATAACAGGTGGAAAGAGCATCAAGATAAGTAGTATAAGCACGGCAAGGTATGATTGCATTATCGCTTTAGGGTTCAAGTACAAGCTTCCCGAATTGTTCTCCAGCTTCGAGTATACGCTGTGCCTCTCGTCCTTCACTGAGTGGTAGTGTACGATCCACAACAGGTTGTAGTCGTCGATAAGTGAATATGAGTTTCATGACCTGATCAAACTCAGCATAGTTCGCCATAGTAGAGCCAATAAGATGAACCTGGTTCCAGAATAGTAGATTGAGATCAGTCTCTCCCATCCGCCCTGTAGTGGCACCAAAGGTTACCAATCGACCGCCTTTCGTGAGTGATCGTATGCTCTGGACCCATGTAGCTGGCCCTACATTTTCGAGCACAACATCAACGCCACGTTTGTTTGTTCGTTTACGAATCTCTTTTGCAAAGTCTACTTCTTTATAATTGATTGTTTCATCGGCCCCAAGATGACGTGCATTCTGTTCCTTTTCAGGGCTACTGGTTACTGCATACACATATGCTCCTGCAAGTTTGGCAATCTGTATTGCAGCAGTTGCAACACCCCCACCTGCCCCGACAATAACAACGCTTTCGCTAGCTTTAAGTCGTGCTTGTCCGATGAGTGCACGCCATGCTGTCTGAAAACCAAGTGGTACCGCTGCTGCTTGAGCAAAAGGATAGTCATCGGGGATTGGATATAGATTTGCAACCGGTGCAGTGACATACTCTGCCATACCGCCGGGAGTATGTTCACCTAAAATTTGGAACTTGATACATAGGCTTTGCTCTCCTGCCCGACAAAACTCGCATACTCTACACGAAAGAGCAGGATTAAGCACAACATGCTTTCCTTCCCATGATTTGTCGACCTCTGTTCCTACTGCAATGACTACCCCCGCGATATCAGAACCACCAATATGGGGAAGAGCAAGTTGAAGACCAGGTATACCTTTGCGTACCCATAAGTCTAAATGGTTGAGTGCGACGGCTTTTACCTGGATAAGAGCTTCGTTTATACCAACTACTGGCTCAGGAACATCTGTGTAACTTAATTGTTCCAAGCCACCATGTTCGTGAAAGATTAGGGCTTTCATATGTTCCTCGTCGAACAATTATTTAAATATCAGGGATGCATGACTACGTATGTTTTGCAGGTTACTCGACACTAAGCATTCTGTCAACATGAACAAAAGCGCGAAAGTGTATCTTTCTACGCTTCTGTCTGTAAAATGAGCAGATGTGTTTTTACTCTGTGGTTTCTCCAGATGGCTCGCTCAATTGGAGCACTTTTAAGAAGTTGGTTGGTCCACGTGTGCTGATAGGGTGCCCACCTGTCATAACAACCATATCGCCAATCTGAGCCAGATTACGGGATAGTAGGGTCCTTGTGACAATTTCGCCAAGTGCATCTAATCTTTCAACATAATCGGTTAAAATAGGTGTTACTCCCCATACCAGATTTAAACAACGGTACACCGACTCCGAAGGTGTAAGTGCTAGAATAGGAACATTGGGGCGCATGCGAGAGACGAGGCGTGCTGTATTCCCACTCATTGTAAAAGCAACAATCGCCTGTACTGGTAGGGCATCCACGATAGCACAAGCAGCAGCACTGATTGAACTGGCAATATCACTTTGGAAAGGAACATCGATAAAGACCGGTGTTTCGTGATCACCGTGCCGACCGCTTCGCTCTGCTGCTAATGCAATGCGAGCCATCGTTTCTACTGCATCAGTAGGAAATGCTCCTGTTGCTGTTTCTCCACTGAGCATTACGGCATCTGTTCCATCAATGATAGCGTTGGCTACATCACTTGATTCTGCGCGAGTAGGTCGTGGATTACGGATCATGGATTCGAGCATTTGTGTTGCGGTGATCACAGGAACCCCCGCTGCATTAGATGCCTCGATTAATTGTTTTTGTACAATTGGTACTTGTTCTGCAGGTATCTCTACACCTAAATCTCCTCGTGCGACCATGATGCCATCTGCGATGTCTAAGATGGCTGCAAAATCGTGCAGTGCTTCGGGTTTTTCAATTTTGGCAATGACCGGAGTTGACTTGCCTGCTGCAGCAATACGTTTTTTTAGGTCATGTACATCTTCAGCTTGGCGCACAAATGAAATGGCAATGTAATCAACATCGTGGGCCAGCCCAAATTCCAGATCAACAATATCTTTTTCGGTTAATGCGGGAGAGCTGATATTGACACCTGGAAGATTTATCCCCTTGTTTTCGCCTAGTTCTCCGCCGAAGACGACTTCTGTCACAATATCAGTATCATTTGTTTTAATTGCACGTAATTCAATAAGGCCATCAGCAATGAGAATACGGTCCTTCGGTTGAATGTCATTTGGAAGCGCTGGGTAGGTTGTACTAACGATGTGTTCGTCACCTGGTACAGATCGTGTTGTAATGGTAAATTGGTTGCCAGGAACAAGTTGTATGGGAGTACCGTTTGATAACTTTCCTGTACGTATTTTTGGACCTTGCAAATCCTGAAGAATTGTCAGTGGTTGACCAATATGTTGAGCTGCTTCACGTAATAGTGCAATATGTCGGATATGTTGTTCGTGGGTTCCATGAGAGAAATTAAGCCGTGCAACATCCATTCCTGCATCAAGTAATTGCGCTATAGTGTTTTGGGTATTGCTGGAAGGTCCGATAGTGGCAACGATTTTTGTACTACGCATAGTGCCTTTGTTTTTCTTATAATTTGTTCTTCTTATGGTTCGATGGTGACAAAGGGTTCTATTTGTTTAAATTTAGATGGCCCGATTCCATCAACATCTTGTAGATTTTCGACTGACTCGAACGGTCCATTATTGGTTCGATACTCAACAATACGTTGCGCTGTTGTCTTCCCAACACCGTTAATGGTTTCTAATTCTGTAGTATTGGCTGTGTTGAGGTTAATCAGCGAATTGGTCGACGAACTTTCAGATTGTTCTTTTAAAGTGGATTCATTGGAGTACGTATTTGTTACTTCTCCCTGATGTGGCACATACACATGGTCAGCGTCGACGATATGTGCCGCCAGATTAATATGATCAGGGTCTGCTTCTTTGGTTAATCCCCCAGCAGCAACGACAAGGTCTTTCACTCGCGCTGTAGCAGGTAGTTGATAAGTATCTGGCATATGTACAGCGCCGCTAATGTATACAATCACCATGGGAACAGTAGTTGGTACTGGCGTTGGTGTTGGTTGTATTAGTGATTGTTCAGAAAAGATATCAGGACCATCTATACCATTAATGGTACTTTGTTGATGATAAGAATTTTCTGACTGTATTGTTGATACACGAGGCCACAAAAAAAGTGCTACACCAATGATTGGTAAGATAATAATGAGCATAGGTTGATAACGCTTGGGGACTGGAATGTTTTGCATGATAGAACTCCTTGATGCGTTGCGGCTGTATTATGACAGAAAGCCACTTATGGATCAAGGTGGTAAAGTCCTAAAATAGGGCAGTACGTTCCACACAGGAAGAGGGCATTCATTGAATGCCCTCTTCCTAATCCGACTTTCACAACGTTATGACTGTAGTAGTCTAGTCAAGCGGTACACCGTCAGACTCACGCCCGACTAGCGCATCGCGATACATGAACAACAAACCAATTTGTGATGGCGATAGTTGCTCACCAAACGTTGATGTTGCGTACGGCAGTGTGTAGCTGCCACGTGTTGGTACCTGGAGCGAAGTTGTTACTGGGCGATACTTCGGCAGGCCAGTTTGATAGGTGTGGAATTCTCCACCACAGACACCATCGTTGAATGGTGAACAATCTTGCAATGTGCCTGCGAAGTAATTCTCAAGACCAAGAATGAAGAAATTGAATGGCCGATTGCTTGCAACACCAATTGCAGAAGCCGGTACTGGTAAAATCCAGTTTTGTGAGTTGAGATCGGTTGCACTAAAGAGATATGGTTGCGTTGCACCGGTCTCTACTTCTGTAACAAATACTGCATTACGACCATCAAATCCTCGTATGCCTAGTGGTGGAACTGAAGCTATATCATCATTGAATACGATATAATCAACAGTGCCGTCCGTATCAGCATCAATATGAGCTTCAAAGCGTACTGGGTAGCTTGTTCCAGCACGGAATGGCTTGTCATAAACAGTTAGACCGAACTCAATGATTTCATCATTGATTGCTCCCGTTGGTGCTGATGGCAGACCAAACTCATCGTTCAATCCTGGTGCTTGGTATGAACGAATACCAGCTTCCTTGATGTCGACAGCGGTTGTGTTAATGCCGGGAAGAATACCAGGAACATAATCTTCCTCAATACAATCGCCAAATCCATCAACAACTTCACAGTTGTTCGGGCTGATATCAAGCAGTGAGAATACGTCTACGTCCCCAGTTTTGTACTCTGCTGGGTTGCGGAGCTTAACTGACGAACTGTTGGTATTAGCAACATATGTATCTGCTGCTTTCTTTGGTAGTACCTGCCATGGTAGTTTCACAGTTTGGTCATCGCCGTCTTTGATCTTCAGGTATCCATCGTATTCAAAGACCTGCAATGTTGGACAGTCGTCACAGAAGATATCTGTACCGCTGCTGCCAAATTCCCCACCATCAAGAGTCCAGTCACGAAGATCCTTCGCATTGACTGTCAACGTAACATCGACAATAGCTGATTCTCCGGCGTCTACGGTGACTTCAGATGGGTCGGCTTTCAGTGTGACACCTTTGCCTTTATCGTTGCCATAACGGAATGATGTACCAAGATCATAAGTCTTTGGTTCACCACTGAAGTTAAGAATAGCAACCTTACGGGTTTCGGTTGTCTTGGCTGATACACCATCATAACCAAATGACATACTACCAGTTTGCTTGTTCCACGCGTTGAAGAAGTCGTTACCGAATGGGAAATCATCCGCACAGTCTGGTGGAACTCCCTGATCGTAGAGTAGTACATCCAGTACTGGGAAGACACTACAAGGTGGGTCTGCTTCAGGATCGTTGAGATATGACTGTAGTTCGGTAATATCCCAAGCAACAGTTTCTGCCTCAAAGGCAGCCAGTGCATCCACCCGTCCAGCACCTTGTAGAGTGATAGGAGCCAAGAAGCCACTATCATCCTTACCACCAATGTAGGTGTTCGGGTTGGCATTGTTCATCAATATTGACTTGACGACTGGCGCGAATGAACCACTTGGTCCATCAAGACCAGGTTCCTCATCAAGAATACCACGATCCTCAAGTGCTTCGATGATCAATGCGGCTGCACCAGCGACCATGGGAGCGGCACCTGATGTTCCACCGAATGCCTCCTTGCCTGTTCCTGATCCAGCAACTGCCGAAATGCTCGCACCTGGTGCTGCCATATCTGGTTTGATATCACCATCGGCGACACGAGGACCACGGCTGGAGGATGCAATAATGTCATCTTGCAATGGGGTGAAGGAGTCTGGTCCGATGGAAGCTTCGCTTTCCAATACAGTCTTGAGTTCATCGCCTGCTACTAGCGTTGTTGTCAATGCTGGTATAGTAACATCGCCACCACCAAAGCTAAAGCTTGGGGGGGTATTTGATACTTGATTGTTGGCAATGATAACAAATACGGCACCCGCTGCACTAGCATTAGCAGCTTTAACGCTTACAGCACAGGCACCACGATCTACAAGGATAGCCTTGTCTGTTTCTGCTTCCTCAAAAGGTGCACACCCATTTAGGTTGCCACCTTCGCCATCACCATACTGGAGTGGGCCAGATGTTACTGCGTCAATGGATGGACCCCATGGTTGGATAATACCACCAACGGTAACAGCATCGGCAGCAATATTGAAAAACTTCGCTGATGGAACCGTGCTTTGAGCAACACTTAGTGCACCTTCAGCTGCGGATGGTGATCCGACGATGTATGGTTTGTCAGCACTGTTACCAGCAGATGCAACAACAAGTGAACCATAATAGCTTGCAATGTTTGTGAAGAGGGTTAAGTCATCTTCAGGTTGACCATATGAAGATCCTAATGACATGTTGATAACATCAGCAGGATCATATGGTTTACAATCATCACCTTCGCAGAGTCCGTAGTCGGAGTCATCGAGGTCTAAAGCATCATCAACAGAGAGAAGTAGGGCTAGACCTTCGCATGAACCAGCCACAGCACTACATCCTCTGAAGCCCCATATGTTGACATCAGGAGCAACACCAGCATCACCAGCGCCGTCTTCTGTTTCGAAGCCACCGATGATATCAGCAACATGGGTTCCGTGGCCTTCAAAGTCAATGGGGTTGGGGTCACTTGTAGCAGGACCATTTGGCCATACTTCGCCAACCCAGTCATAACCACCTTTGACTTTATCATTTGGGAAATAGCCAGTGGTATCAGCTGAGTCAAACGCCGTACAAGCGGGATCTGTTGGATCAGGTGTGGCTTCTGGATCACCACAGTATGCTTCCGCATATGCCTCTAATGTTCCAGGACCACCCAGTTTCTTGTGGGTGTAGTCAACGCCAGAGTCAATAACTGCTACATCTACACCATCACCAGTGTAGCCAAGTTCTTGAACATCTATCCCACCAATCCAGTCAACTGTCTCAGTGAGATCAAGTTCATAGTTGCTAATACTGCGAGCCGCAACCACGTTGCTCATCTCGCGGATATCTTGTAATTTTTCAGCATCAACTTCAATAGCTAAACCAGTGGAAGCTTGAGTAAAGCGCCCACGAACTTTGCCACCTACTTGTTCAATTTGGGGAATGAGTTTGTCCTGCTCAGCGCGGATCTGCTGAACATAATCGACGCGTTGTTGATGTGTCCAATTCTTTCCTACCATAGCAAGCGGAGTCATCCGAATATGAACCACTGCTGCAACAGTTCCAGTTTGTTCACTTGCTGGTTGCTGACTCCAAGTTTGTGCGTCCGCTTCTTCCACCATACGTACATAGGACGGCAATAATACATCCTCATCTGCCGCCACTGTCGTTGGTTGTGCAAAAGTGCCAACTGCTGTAAAAACAAGGGCAAAACCAACGATTCCACAAATAAGTCTCGCTAGACGTGTCGTCACGAAGACCCTCCTCCAGGGTTATACATTCTGATACATCTAAAATAATTGACCGTAACCTAATTAAACTAAACACATTTGGTGACGTTGTTTTTCTTTCTACCCCCTTTCTGACAGTGTTTTGATGATGAAGAATTTGTATACTGTTTACTCAGAGTCAGAGCAGTAAAAGCAATTTTTACGTTTTTATCCTGTATCACTCTGAGGAAACGACAATTAAGATGTGATTGCATGTCACATGGATTCACTATCTTGAGGCAACATAGGCGGGTAACACTACATAATAACTTTGCTCTTTGGGAAGCATTACTACAAAAAAGATACTATTCTGATACAAAAAAGTCAATTACAGTACTGTAATGTATGGTTAAATTTAAGTAGATAAGAACAGATATTGCTTTTTTTCTTAACCTATATCTTGTCAATTATCCTATGACCCATGGTGATTTTCTACATCTTTATATGCTTTAGGACCAATAATTTAAATCATTACATCTTTTTAGATGTTAACAAATACGATAGTATTGATAGAAATGGAAGATGAATATACTGTGATATAGCCCTGGCCATAACCAGGGCTTGTTATTTAATCTTTTTGTGTTTCTTAAACTTGAGGGGAAGTATCTCTCAGCGAAAAGTTAAGAGGCCTTCTTCTTTGCTGTTTTCTTTGCTCTCGTCGTAGTATTAGTTGAACGTTTTTTTGCCGCACCATTTGTGGAGGTGCTGGTTTGTTTGGTTCTGTGGGTTGTTTTCAATTTGTCGTGTGCAGGTTGCTTATTTTTATTTTGTTCAGTATGTGTGTGATGATCCGACGTTTGGGCTTGTTCGGCTACAGCAGCTTGAAATGCTTCTGGTGTTGCTTGGCTTAAATCGTTCACGATAAAATCGCATTTAGGGTAGCGTTTGCATCCATAGAATGGCCGCCCAAAACGACCACGTCGCTTCATCATTTCTCCCTCATTGCACTTCGGACAGGTCACACCTGTGGGTTCTGGCAGTGGCACAGGTTTCCCATCTTTTCCTATTCGACGAGTATTTTTACAATCAGGATAATCGCTACATCCTAGAAATGGCCCAAAACGACTTTTCTTTATAACCATTGGTTTGCCACAAACATCGCACATGACATCACTGGTTTCTGGTGCGCTAGCCGCTTTGAGGACGATGCGCCCTTCGGAGTCACGTTCAAAGTCGCTTGTAAAATCGCAGTCTGGATAGCGGTTACAAGCGAGGAATTCTCCATTACGACCAAACTTAATTGCTAACTGCCCCGCACTACATTTTGGACATGTGAGATCAGTTAAAATATCTTCAAGTTTGACATTGCGCATCGTTTCTTTTGCACGTACAAGCGTATCCTCAAAGGGAGTGTAAAAATTCTGAAGTACTGGCACCCATTTTTGTGTGCCATCGGCTATATCATCAAGTTGTTGTTCTAGGTTAGATGTAAAAGCATAGTCAACAATTCGCGGAAAGTGATCTATAAGTAGCTCAGTAACAATTCTCCCGAGGGTGGTTGGAATAAGCTTCTTTTCTCGAACTTCTACGTATTCGCGATCAATTATTGTCGATATCGTTGGGGCATATGTTGATGGTCGTCCGATCCCCAGCCGCTCCAATTCTTTAACAAGGCTGGCCTCAGTGAAACGTGGAGGAGGTTCTGTAAAATGTTGGATTGGAAGGAGTTGTAGCAAGTCTAACAGTTCTTGCTCTTGTAAGGCAGGTAGCCTTTTCTCACTATCTTCATCCTCTTCACCATCATCAAGACTTACATTGTAAACAGCTAAGAAACCAGGAAATTTAAGAATTGATCCAGTTGCACGAAATACATATGGTGCGTTCTGTATGTTTTGTTCAAGTTGTTTGCTACCACCAGCAGCAATATCAACAGATGTACTATCAAATATAGCATTAGTCATCTGGCTTGCAACAAATCGTTTCCAGATTAAATCATACAAACGAAATTGTTCATTACTCAATTTAGCACGGAGCGCTTCTGGGTGTCTTTGGCTTGATGTTGGCCGAATGGCTTCGTGTGCCTCTTGTGCATTTTTGGCTTTGGTACGATAGGAAGGTGGTTTCTCTGGGAGATACTCTTTCCCGTATTGCTGTTGAATAACTTTACGTGCTTCGTCCTGTGCTTCCTTGGCTATGCTAACACTATCTGTTCGCATATAAGTAATTAATCCAACAGTTCCCTCATCACCACCAATATCGATCCCTTCATAAAGTTGTTGGGCGACAATCATGGTTCGTTTTGCCGAAAACCCGAGTTTACGGCCTGCTTCCTGCTGGAGGGTGCTAGTTGTGAAGGGTGGTGTTGGCGACCGTTTTTTATCCTTCCGCACAATTTTACGGATGATATAGGCTGCTCCCTGTAGATCAGTAACTATAGTTTGTGCAGCATCTTGATCGCCAATGGCAAACTTATCAAGTTTTTTCCCAGCCCGTTCAATAAGGGTGGCTCGAAAAATATCTTTCTTTTTTCGCTCAGTGGTTGGAGACTGTTTGGCAAGTTCTGCCTCAATAGTCCAGTATTCACGAGGAACAAAAACCTCTATTTCCTGCTCACGCTCAACTGTAAGCCGTACAGCCACAGACTGCACCCGCCCGGCTGATAATCCACGTCGCACCTTGTCCCACAACAAGGGAGAGAGCTTATACCCTACGAGACGATCCAATACTCGACGTGCTTGTTGCGCATTAACAAGGTTTGTATTGATCTGACGAGGGTTTGCAATCGCCTGTTGGACTGAGTTGCGAGTAATTTCATTAAACACAACTCGGTACACAGGTGTATTCTTAGAAGTATTTGCTGCTTGTGTAATGTGCCAAGCAATTGCTTCTCCTTCGCGATCAGGGTCAGTAGCAAGATATATAGCATTAGCTTGACGAATAGATTTCTTGAGAGTTGCTACGACCTTCTCTTTGCCTTTGGCAACTTCATAAACTGGTGTAAAGCTATCTTCTATATTGACCCCCAAGTCACTCTTGGGGAGATCTCGCACATGCCCCATTGATGCCTCTACACGAAAGTCGCGTCCGAGGTATTTCTGGATCGTCTTGGCTTTTGCCGGGGACTCGACAATCACAAGTTTGTCGGCCATAATCTAACATCCTTCGCGCGTCTTCGCGCTATACAAAAAAGAATATACATACCCTAAATATTAGATTGAAACTATATGTGTGCCTATAGAGAGAGGTTTTCATGATAACAACCATCCTCTCTTTTCTTTGTTTTCCACTGGCAGGGTGAAAAATACACAGCTTATGTTGGTTGATTGTATGGACAGCGGTGTTAATCTACGCGCCCACTATATCCATGTCTGGTGTTGTTGTCAAGAGATAGATAGGTTTCTATGTGTGTGACTAGATTTTATATGAGCCGATGAAAGAGAGATTTTGAAATAATATCAAGAGTATTCTATTTCCGCATAGAACCAATATTAGTACGTGATATTGATTATGTTATTGTAGTATTTACTTTGCGCTCTCTATTGTCATGTTAGTTTGCT
>JBCDFA010000242.1:0-12206 GCA_039178835.1 Chloroflexota bacterium | reverse complement strand
CAAATTTAGAGCAGTGGTGTAGGTCTTGGTTTCACTAATGAAAATGCAGTTGGCTTCTTATACAATGGTGGCACCAATGATGAAGGCTCATTAGGATGTTCTTAAATGAAGTAGACTCTTGTTTCTGTATCAACATCTCTGAAGGCAGTGCTTTGGCTGTATGCAAATGAAGCTTTAAGGAATTAATTTGTATTTATCTATAGGATACTTAATTGATGGTATCTTTGAGCAATCCAAATCTGGCTACATTATAGTCAAAGACGATTCCCACATACAGTACTGTAGAAATCGCCTTCAATAGAAAAGTATTCAGCTTAATATGTCACAATCTAACGACGAAAAATGCCTTGTCCAGGCGTCAGAACGTTATTAGGATCATAGCGCCGTTTGGACTTGCGAAATGCACTCCAGACTTGGCCAAAATGTTGTCGCCAATCTTTCCTTGAGAAGGGTACGGCACCAATAGCATAGCGATAGCCACCTAAGTCACGGTTTTGTTCAAACAGCTCACGATTGCTAGCTACCATTTGTTCGGCAACTTCTTTAGAGGGTGCTGTACGTAGAATGTCAAACAGGAATACGACAGGTTCATCTGGAACGCGGAACAATGGTTGTGTAAAACGCTCAGTCTTCACCGGATAAATTAAGACAGGACCTTGTCCCGTGTCATCAAGGGTTAGATTTGCGGCAATGTCACCAACATATTGATCAACCTTCGAGGCAGGGACAAAGACATCGAACCATGGGTGTGGCAAATACCAGACCCCTATCGATTTGAGAAACGCAACAGTAGGTGCCAGTCGGTTCAAGAAATCAAAATAAGTTCGTTCTTCAATGACTTCATCACCTGAAATATAGCTTAAGTCACTGAGCAAACTAGCATTATCGGGTTCATTTGGTGAGGTGTAAAAACTAGCTGCTTCCAAAAAGTAGCGCCAGCCGCCTTGACCATCAGGGATCAATTGTCCTTCAACATAGTTAAAGCGCTCATCATCAATAACACGGCGTTGATCAGCAGTAAATGTATTGATATCATCATAAAAAAGACTAAAGACACGTGCATTGGTTTCGGCAGGGATTAATTTAACTGTAGCTTTAACAATGATGCCACACTGCCCTAGACCTGCAAGTACTGAATGAAATAGGCGACGATTGCGTGATGGTGAGCAGGTTTTGAGTCGACCTTTGCCGGTGACCACCTCTAGTTCCAGCACATTATCCACTTGTACGCCATGACGATGAGATGCGCCGCCAATACCGCCAACAGTGAGAGTTCCGCCTACTGTTAATTCGATGTAGTCAGTAAGTACAGGAGGAGTCACACCTTGTGGCAACGCCTCTTGTAATAACTGACTCCACAATACGCCTGCATCTACGACAGCATGGTCACTATTGATGGAATGGATGGTGTTGAGTTTGTTCATATCAATGACAATACCGGCCTCGACCTGAGGTTGCCCATAGGTGGAGTGTCCTTGACCACGACCTGCAATTTTGAGATCGTGCTTTCGAGCAAAGCGTACCATTTCGACAATATCCTGTACGGAACCTGGCTCCAACACTGCTACAGGGTTGTGTGAAACAATATGTCCAAAATCATCTGCGGCAGCAGCTAGGGCTGAATCATCTCTGAGGAGTACTCCATCAAGTTGCGGAATACGTGCCAGTGTTGGTGCAGCAGCGGCAGTAGTGACCCACTCACGACCGATGGGGTTGAACCCTATGACAACTGCTCCTGCTGCCATCGTTTTGATAAAAGAACGACGAGAAATTTGGCTCATTGTGATCTCCCTAGATATTCAATATACATTACAAATTCGCTATAAATCTGTAAGATGTACCGAGCCTTCAGATATGTGGTTATGTATTAACGGGAGACCATCAGTACTTCCTGCTCTTTGAACATTGGGACTAGTGATGAATTTATTTCCTAGTATCAAAGTACTTTTCATCGCGGGTTTAGCACTTTTGGGTTTAGATACTACTTGTATGGTTGAATCAGGTTATGAGGCTTGAATGATTTACGGGGGATTTCACTTTTGTATGAAGAATGATCGGGATGAGGAGAATAAAGATTATGGGATGTTTGTATAGGAGATGAAATGAAAAGTGATGGTATTAGTTTGGATATCAACTAAATTGTTTCTGTCTCTTCTGTTTTCTTGGTTGATGTAATACGTTTGTCTGTAAGACGTAGAGCTGTTGTAAGAGCTGCTTGCAAATCGCTGCTTGGCGTTAAGGTTGATAGGTCGATACCCAGACTTACAACTACTTGAGCAACTTCTGGAGAAATGCCACATAGGATTACACGTGCACCAAGGAGTTCAACTGAACGAGCAGCCTGGAGCAAGACATTGGCAACTTGAGTGTCCAGAGTATGAACACCTGTAACATCAAGGATGATAACATAGGCTTGTGTAGTGGTAACACGTTCAAGTAATATGGTAATCACGTGTTCAGCACGTGAAGTATCAAGGAAGCCAATAATAGGGAGGAGCAAGACGCCCTCTTGGATGCTGAGGATAGGAGTAGAAAGTTCTCGAATGGTGGATAAAAGGCGTTCCTGCGTCTCATGTGCATTGCGAAGTTCGAGTAATTGACGCTCGATCTCCTCACGCTGTTGTTGGTCGCGTTGACGACTATTGTGAAGTTCTCTGGCCACACGGTTGACCATGTTGGCCAGGATTCCTAATTCATCTCGTCGATCAGACTCTTGTGCTTGAATCGGGCGGCCACGAATGATGTGGCGAAGATTGCTCCCAATTCTTTGGATCAGTGATCGATCTTCATCTGTTAGATTTGACATAGCAAGTACATATTTCTATCGCTGATGCTCTTCCTAACATGCACGACAGCGTTATTCCTGCCAGGTGACCTCAAACACACAATATGGATCGCCCCTCCGCATGCATTTAACATGCTCTATATTGACATCTCTTGCGTCAAAACATTCTAGGGCACCATGTAAACCACCTTGCTCAAACATACAATTGTACGGTTGTTCGAGCTCTACGTAGGCTTTGCCTGGACCAACCATCTTTGTGCGCCACTCACCACTATCACCTCGCGTCACAATGTTCCAAACCATTGGTATCGTGGTAATGACATCAGTTGGTGTTCGCATTCCCATACTGGCAAACTGACTACGGAGTGTGTAATAAATATTCTTGCCGACTTCTTCTGGTAGGGTCGGATCTTGATCTTCAAACTCGTTTAAGATGGTCTCCAGCACTTGACCGTGATACCAAGTATTCGGCTCAATTTGACTTAACGCTTTCCGCATTTCAGGCGTACAGTACTCTGCTGTGACTGTATTGATTAACGTTAATATAACTCCCTGGCTTAAAGGTGGGCCAGATCGATTATCCATGGGGGTTTCTGGATAAGGAGTGAGATCTAAAGGAGCACGACGTTCGAATTTATACATTGTAGCCTCCGAACTAGGGGATTATCTATTGGCGATTACTATTCATAAGTCGCCGAAGATATTATAGTTCTATTTTGTGTGGGGATATTGATTTCCTTCCTTATCTGCATCAATCTTTTGTCCTGTCTCTCAACTAGTACTTATGGTGAAAAGTGTCAGCGTATGATATGAAAGGTCGATCCTGCATCATTTAACGCACAGACAGTGTTATAATACACATTGTGCAAACGATTATGGAATCAACGACAACCGATACGCCACCGCCGTCACCGCCGAAAAAGTTATCTCCGCTACGTATTCACAAGCGTCGGCGCTTTCTGCGTATTTTCCTATTTTTTCTAGGAATTATTATCCACATCTATATTTTTGATATTCTCTTTAATCGCTTTTGGTTTACGCGCTGGTATGCCCAGCGTTCAGGGATTCCTCGCTGGCGTGGAATGGCTCAGAGTTTTCGCCACATGGCCGTGCAAACAGGTGGGGTCATGATTAAACTTGGGCAATTTCTGAGTGCACGTGCCGATATACTTCCCGCTGCGATTACTGATGAATTAGCAGGTTTGCAGGATGAAGTCCCTGCGGCACCAATGCCTTACATCTTGCAGACGATAGCAGAAGAGTTTGGGGTACCACCAGCGCATATTTTCAAACACTTTGACACGAAAGTGATTGCTGCTGCATCGCTTGGTCAAGTCTATTTTGGAACACTTCATGATGATCGTGAGGTTGCTATCAAGGTGCAACGTCCGCGGATTGAAGAGGTAGTAGACGTTGATCTCCAGGCTGTTCTGTGGGCAATCCGCCTTGTGAAGAATTATCCTCCCATTCGTCGCCGTGCAGATCTGGAGGCTTTGTTTCAGGAGTTTGCCCGAGTCATGCTTGAAGAGTTAGACTATGTGATGGAAGCGCAAAATGCGTTATCCTTCCGTGCCAACTTTGCTGAAACGCCCGGTGTGTACTTTCCCGAACCATATGTCGAGTTTTCGACGCGTCGAGTACTCGTCATGGAGCGTATTCAGGGCTTCAAGATTAGTAATCAGAAAGCACTTACTGAAGCCGGTATTGATCAGGAAGAGTTGGCAGAGCGTTTGAATGGCTCTTATCTAAAGCAATTTTTTCTTGATGGTCTTTTTCATGCAGATCCGCACCCAGGCAACCTCTTTGTGCGCGTTGAGGGCGCATCACCAGTTCAAACCAACGGAACCCATCCTGGTACTCCGTACACGCTCATTTTTGTCGATTGTGGTATGGTAGGCCGTTTGCCACCAACAACGATGGAGGCTTTGCGTGAAGGCATTATTGGTCTGGCTACCAATGATGCTGAACGAATGGTGGCCGCCCTTGATCAACTGAATATGATTTTGCCAGGAACAGATCGCCAGCCGATTGTCCAGGCCATTCAGATTTTCATGCGGTATACCTATGATCGGAGTGTGCGTGAACTGACGAATGTCGATGTGCAAGGAATTTTTGATGAAACTGAGCACTTGATTCGTGATCTACCGTTCCAGATTCCACAAGATTTAGTGTATCTGGGACGCGCCGTTAGTCTGGTTGGTGGAATGGCCACGGCTATCTATCCCGACATCAATCTCTTTGAGTCGGCCAAACCCTTTGCACAGGAAATGCTAACTCGTCAACAAACCAATGGCGCGTGGACTGGTAAGCTACGGGATGAGCTAGGGACGTTTGGTCAAATCATCGCGACGCTGCCACGCCAGATGGATGCGTACTACAAATCAGCTAATCGGGGAAATCTTCGGACACGTATTGATCTCAGCCGGCTTGAACGAAGTATGCAACGTGTAGAACGGGCGACATCGCGGCTTTCGAATGGCATTATGGCGACGGGTCTGTTTCTAGGCGGTGTGTTACTACGTGTCAATGGTTTTGCTGATGAGTCCTTGTGGGCCTGGGGTCTTGCAGCCGCTGTTGCACTCTGGTCTTTACGTCCTCGCTAGGTTCCCCTCTATTTTTTCTCAAAAACGTGTCGAGTAAGCTTTGACAGCATGATAAGGCAAGAGTATCATGCCATCTTGGTCATGGATGCTATGAATGATGGTAGCGTATATGGCAGTAGAAACTCATGTATACATAATGTGATTCTTAGGTGATAGAGAGCTTGTGGCCCTTTCGTAGATTACTGCCGCACGAATCTCTGGAAAAGACATTACATCTATTTCACAACTGGAGGAACCGTCGTTGCGAAGTTGGAAATTTTGGCTGGGGGTCATCATCAGCGCTGCTTTCCTTGCCCTAGTCTTACGCGGTCTTGAACTTGAGACCTTTTGGGCGACGGTACGTGAGGCGAACTATTGGTGGATACTTCCTGGAGTTGGAGTCTATTTTGCCGCAGTATGGGCACGAACATGGCGTTGGCACTACATGTTACGACACATTGCAGAAGTGCCACTGAGTAGACTTTTCCCCGTCGTTGTTATTGGCTATATGGGCAATAATGTGTATCCGGCACGAGCCGGTGAGGTCTTACGTTCATATGTTCTACGTCGCAAAGAAGGTGTTCCAATTAGTGCGTCTCTGGCGACAGTGGTACTGGAGCGCCTATTTGATGGCTTAGTCATGCTACTGTTCGTATTTATTACGTTGCCATTTGCTCCACTCCCTGCAATCTACACTCAGCTTATTACGATATTCAGTGTCATTTTTATAGCAGCAACACTGGCTTTTCTCTTTCTGGCTGCCCGTCCTGAACGGATGCGGCGCTTCTATTTATGGATGGTTGAACATGTTATTCCAAAGCGCTTTCGTCACCATGTGCGGGGGATCTTTGATAGCTTTATCGAAGGGTTGCAGTCGCTTCGCAGCCCTCGTGAGCTGGCCTTCATCTTTCTTACCACGACCGTGATCTGGCTCGGAGAGACCACCAAATACTGGTTTGTGATGCATGCCTTTCCCTTTGAAGTCCCCTTTACCGTTTTGATGTTGATGACCGCCATCGTGAATTTAGCGACGACCATTCCATCGACACCTGGCTATGTTGGGACGTTCGACGTTCCTGGTATCATTACATTACAAGCCTTTGGTGTCCCTCAGGCTATCGCCACAAGTTACACATTGGTATTGCATGTTGCCCTATGGCTCCCAATTACAGCATTGGGAGCCATTTATATGTTAGTCGAACATGTTGGCTGGGGTGATTTCCGCCGCGCAGCCAATGCCAAAGAGACTGGAGCGGAGGTTTCCACGTGAAAATAGCAATTGTTGGTGCGGGTGTTGCTGGCCTCACTGCCGCCAAGGATTTGATCAAAGCTGGCCATACTGTTACTGTGTATGAGGCTGCCCCACAGGCCGGAGGTCTGGCATCCGGCTTTCGTGATGATCAGTGGGATTGGCCACTGGAGCGTTTCTATCACCATCTTTTCGAGACCGATACGGCCATTCGCGAGTTGGTCGACGAGATAGGCTTCAGTAACCGATTGAAGTTTCTTAACCAGGTTACCGCACAGTGGTGGAAAGGTCGCAGCTATGTGGTGAACGGTGGTTTTCCACAGTTTCCCGGTCTGGTTGCCACGGCCCTGTCAGTGTTGACATTCAAAGCACTCCCACTCCATGAACGCTTTCGTATGGGTGCGGTCTCGGCGTATATCAAGTATGGTGTGCGCGACTGGCGACCCCTCGAACAGACAACCGCGACGGAGTGGACGCGCCGCTGGGCGGGAGAGGAAGTCTATCGGGTTTTGTTTCAACCGCTTCTGGAAGGGAAGTTTGGCCCCCATGCAGATGAAGTCAACATGTCATGGTTGTGGGCACGCTTCAAGGCCCGTAGCTTCAAGCTGGGCTATTTCGATGGTGGCTTCCAGAGCTTTGTAGATGCACTTGTGGCATACATCGAGCGTAAAGGTGCTAGCGTCCATCTTCGTACACCGATCACAGGACTGGAACAACTGCCTGAAGGTGGTTGGCGTATCACCGCAGGAACCCTCGACAGCGAAGAAGTGGATGCGGTTATTGCGACCGGATCGCCCACATTACTGGGCAAACTGGTACCACACCTGCCTACCGACTATCTGGGACATCTCAAACAATTACGCTCGATGGGTGCCGTTGTTATGACGATTGCGTTAAAACAGCAACTGACCGACAATTTGTATTGGGTCAACATGCCCAAAGACGAATTCCCATTTCTGGCGCTGGTTGAGCATACAAATATTATTGATTCCGCTCATTATGGTGGTGACCATCTGGTGTATTGTGGCGATTATCTCGATGCTTCCCATGAGTATTTCCAACTCACACAGGAGGAGTTGCTCGAACGTTTCTTGCCAGCGCTCAAAAAGGTGAACCCAGATTTTGATCCTTCGTGGGTACGCAAAACCTGGCTGCATCGTGAGACCTACGCCCAGCCCATTGTGCCAATTAATCACTCGCGCAACATCCCGCCACTAGCCACACCACTGCCGGGGCTCTTCTGGGCGAGCATGAGCCAGGTGTATCCCTGGGATCGCGGCACCAACTTCGCCGTCGAGTTAGGGCGCGATGTGGCTCAAGAGGCGGTAAAATATGCAGCAGAAGTTTCTGAACGTGCGAGTACCCAACCAGAGCCTGTTTTGTGACATCTGAGCTTTTTGCAAAATGTTGTGTCAGGAGGAGCCCATGCCTGGAATTTCATTTGACCGTGCTGCACATTTCTACGATGCGACACGTGGGTATACGCCCGGTTCAGCCGAGCAGATCCGTGATGGCATTCTTGAGCGAACTGGCGCAACAACTGACACACGCTTTTTGGAGCTTGGTGTTGGAACAGGGCGTATTGCACTTCCCTTCATCCAGGCAGGATACGATTTTACTGGTGTGGATATTTCGCAGGCGATGATGGATCAATTGCAGACGAAATTAGCTGCATCACCACACCAAGATCTGTACCGCTATGAGCTTCATCAGGGTGATATTACTAGTCTCCCGTTTGCTGACAATACCTTCGATGTCATTATTGCGGTGCATATCTTCCATCTCGTTGATAATTGGCAACAGGCATTGGATGAAGCCAGGCGGGTTCTTCGACCGCAGGGTGTGTTGGTGATGGGGCGCGATAATCCAGAGGGCGAGGGAGAGGATGATCAGGAGATTCCCACACCAGTATTGGTACACCGTAAGTGGGGTGAAATCCAACAGGAGTTGGAGATCGTCCGTCGAAAAAATCGCTTCAACTGGCATCAGAATGAGATGTTTGTTGAGTATCTCCGTGCCACTGGTGCCGAGTCTCAGGACAGTATGATTGCGACGTATGAGCGGCCCTCAGTCTCAGCACGGGAGATGTCACAGCGGATCGTGACTCGTATGTACAGCAGTGATTGGAACACACCAGATGATGTGCACGCGGAAGGCTTACGGCGTTTAGAGCATTGGCTCAACCATGAAGCTCCCTTCGATCCCGATGAAGTGGTTGCGATCAAAGGGCAATTTATGGCTATGATCGTCCGCTGGCCAACCTAAACACCACCAACCCCAGAGTCTTTCAACACCCTTGTGCTGGGTGCCATGTTGTTCTGTCTGCCGATGCTGCATCAGATTTGCAATATCGTATTACAATGGGCACCGGCTCAAACTGAAACGAGACTTCTAATATCAAACCTCATATACGTTTTTATAAGTGAAACGGCCTCGATCAGCGAGCAACGAGCATAATTATATTTACATAACTAGGAGAGTGCCTGAGGCATTCTTTGGGAGAGAACACGTATGACAGAAGCAACATCGCAACCACAACGCTATATGATAACAGGCGGGGCGGGATTTCTTGGCATCAACATGGTGCGCTACCTGCTGAAGCGCGGGCATGCGGTTACATCACTTGATGTAGCGGACTTCGATTATCCCGACGCGAAAAGCCAGATCAAAATCGTGAAGGGTGACATCCGTGACCGCTCCAGTGTTGACCGTGCCATGGAAGGTGTCGACGTGGTGATTCACACGGCGGCGGCGTTGCCCCTCTACAAAAAGGAAGATATCTTCTCAACTGATATTGATGGCACCCGTAACATTTGTCAATCAGCCCACGAGCACAATGTCGCACGGGTCATTCATATTTCCTCGACGGCGGTCTATGGCATTCCCGACCACCATCCTTTGTATGAGCATGACAAGCTCGATGGCGTTGGCCCCTACGGTATTGCCAAAATCAAAGCCGAGCAGGTCTGTGAGGAGTACCGCGACAAGGGCATGTGTATGCCGATTATCCGCCCCAAGTCGTTTGTAGGCCCAGAGCGACTAGGCGTGTTTGCGCTGCTCTACGATTGGGCGAAGGACGGCAAGAATTTCCCTATGATTGGATTGGGAAATAACCGCTATCAGTTGCTCGATGTCGAAGACCTTTGTGATGCTATCTATCTCTGTGCAACACTCGATCCGGCCAAGGTGAATAACACCTTTAACATTGGTGCCCGCGAATTTACCACGATGAAGGAAGATTATCAGGCGGTGTTGGATCGGGCCGGTTTTGGCAAAAAGGTGCTTGGCTTCCCTGCTGCGCCCATGATCTGGACCTTGCGTTTCCTGGAAGCGCTGAATCTTTCGCCACTCTACAAATGGGTGTATGAAACGGCTTCGACCGACTCGTTTGTGTCCATTGAGAAAGCCGAAAGTGTGTTGGGGTTTGATCCAAAATACTCGAACAAAGACGCCCTTATCCGCAATTATGAGTGGTATGTCGCCAACCTTCAGCAGTTTCAGAATACATCTGGCGTGTCGCATCGCGTGCCCTGGGATCAGGGTATTTTGAAGGTGGCGAAGATCTTCTTCTAGTCATACAATACACGTATACTATTTGGGGAGACACAGAACGAGCGCTCGAACAGCGTACTGTGTCTCTTTTCGTTTTGCAGTATCAATCACTCAAAGGAGAGTTTTATGAGTTTCCAACCACAAACCATTGTTGAGCCCTTTCGCATCAAGTCTGTTGAACCGATTTCGTTTACAACACCTGAGCAGCGTGCTGTTGCGCTTGAACAGGCCGGATACAACCTCTTTTTGTTACAGGCGCATGATGTATTGATCGATCTGTTGACCGACTCGGGCACCAGCGCCATGAGCGCTGCCCAATGGGGCGGGATGCTGCAGGGCGACGAAAGCTATGCAGGGGCGCGTTCTTTCTACAAGTTCGAGGAGTCGGTTCGTTCGATCACGGGCTTTACGCATATCATCCCAACGCATCAGGGTCGGGCTGCCGAGCGTATTCTGTTTGGCGCAGTCTGTAAACCAGATGATGTGGTACCCAACAACGCACATTTCGACACAACACGTGCGAACATCGAAGCTTGTCACGCCGAGGCCCGCGACCTGGTGATCGCCGAGGGTCGTCAACCAGGGCTTTACCATCCTTTCAAAGGCAATATCGACCTCGACCGACTCCGTGCAACTATCGAGGAGATTGGGCCAGAGCGCACACCACTGTGTATGATTACGGCCACGAATAACTCAGGAGGCGGTCAGCCGGTCAGTATGGCAAATATTCGCGCTATGAGTGAGCTATGTCGTTCGTACAAGATCCCCTTCTTTATCGACGCCTGCCGCTTTGCTGAGAATAGCTGGTTTATCAAACAGCGTGAAGAGGGCTATGCGGACAAGACACCGCTTGAGATTGCACAGGAACTGTTTAGCTATGCAGATGGCTGTACGATGAGCGCGAAGAAGGATGGTTTGGCCAATATCGGTGGTTTCCTCGCTTTGAACGACGACGCTTGGGCAGAGCAATGTCGTAATCAGCTCATTCTGACTGAGGGCTTTCCGACGTATGGTGGGATGGCTGGTTATGATTTAGAAGCCGTAGCGGTTGGCCTGCATGAAGCGTTGCAAGAAGATTATTTGCGGTATCGAGTCCGTTCCATCGAATACCTCGGGGAGCGGTTGACTGAAGCAGAGATTCCGATTGTGTTACCTACGGGTGGGCATGCGGTCTATATCGATGCCGGTGCTTTACTTCCCCATATTCCGTCAAGCCAGTACCCGGCACAGGCGTTGTGTATTGCGCTCTATCTGGTGGCCGGTGTGCGGACGGTGGAGATCGGTAGTGTGATGTTTGGTAAACCCCGCGCTGATGGGAGCGAGGAGCCTGCTGCCCTGGAGTTGGTGCGTTTGGCTTTCCCTCGACGGGTCTACACACAGAGCCATGTCGACTATCTCGCAGAGGCGTTGCTCTATGTCGCGCAGAACGCCGAACAGGTCCAAGGCGTTCGTATCGAGTGGCAGGCCCCGGCCTTGCGGCATTTCACGGCACGTTTTGCGTTTGTTTGATGCAGATTAACTCATTTAGTAAGTATTTGGGGAACCAGTAGAGCATACTGTTAGTAATTCAACAATACTAACAATCATAAAATTTGCGTGACAGGTATAAATTATTTGGTCTCTTTAGGGCCTGTCACGCAGTCCATGATCTTAATTGTTTATATTTGACAGGATAGCCTGTTTGTAGTAGAAACATAAACAACAATAGCGAGTTATATGTGCATTTCGTGGAAGGGGGCTATGATGTCTCAATCACACTTCGATCAACATATTCGTGATTGGTCTGCGCGTAAACATGCTATACTCGAAGAGTATCTTCCTTCATTTTGTAAGGCTGTCTCACGTCGACGTCCGCCTTTTAATTTTAAAAGGACTATCTGGTATATAGATGCTTACGCTGGTGCTGGGATATACAAAGATCCATCCGATGCTGATGATCTTGGTTCCCATGGCTCTCCTATCCGTGCAGCCCAGATAACTCAACAACTACCTTATGATATTCGGTGTCTAAATGTGGAAGAAAACTTAAACAATTTTG
>JBCDFA010000241.1:0-12216 GCA_039178835.1 Chloroflexota bacterium | reverse complement strand
TATAGCAAATTCAGTTAAGGCTCGGACATTTGAACACGTTGCATATCTAGCTTTTGGTGGATAGATACGTCTGTCTCCTGATTGGCGCGAACGCCTTGTTTCACATGGGCCCATTGCGGTTCAATCTTATGCAAATCAGGGGAATAAGCGGGTTGAAACAGCCGTTGGCAATCGGCAGACTCAATGAGTTGTCGAGTCTTGTACGATGTATGAAAAGACGCATTATCAAGCATAACCACCTGCCCCGCTTTCAATTGCGACCATAAGCATTGTTCCACCCACACATTGAATACGACCGAATCGGTGTGCCCATCAAACCGAAAGGGCGTGAGAAGATGTCCTTCACCATAAGCGGCAATCATACGCGTTCGAGGAACAATCCGCTCGCCGGAGATCTCACCAACAATCCGTGGTCCTCGTGGACCGCGCCCATAGAGTCGAGACCATTCACTATGCATCCCGCATTCATCGACCCACACGATGTGCGCATCGTCAAAGGAAGTGAGTTGATCGTGAAATGCTTGGCGGCGATGCTCAGCACGCTGTTGAGAGCGCATTATCTTTTTTTTCTGGTAATCCCATGACGCTGACAGGCAGAGTAAACTGCTGATGGCACAACGCCACATTCAGCCGCAATTTCATGGAGATAAGCATCAGGATAGGACGCGATATACTCCCGCAGTCTTTGCTCATCTAACCTCTTACTTTGTCGTCTTTTGGGACGCGATCGGAGGTGGGCTGACCCTGTTTCACGTCTCAGTTTCAACCAGTCTGTCAACGATGATCGACTGATTTTGAATACGTTACAGGTCTCTTTTTGGGTGTGATGATCGTCATAGTACGCGAACACACGTTCTCGTAAGTCATTGCGGTATCCGTTTGGCATCACGCAAGTATAGAGCTAAATCCCTGTTTGGTCGATATTTGAATCTGCTATAAAGTATTTTGAGCTTAAGTCAGGTCGCTCAATTGCTATTCGCCATCTAATCGAAGGCGATCCGCACAAATGTGTATTCCTGTGTCCCCCACGCCGGGGCAGGTAATCTCATTCCAAATCTGGGAGAAACCATAAAATGTGGTGTGACGCTGATAAGCATTGACTGTGCAGGTTATGGGCTACCGGATAATATTTCCGGTGAACGTTGGATTTCGGTAAGCGAAGCGGCAGAGGATATAGCTGAAATCGTGGAGAACGTGGCATCTGAACCAATTGGTCTCGTAGGCTGGTCACTAGGAGGATGGGTTACTTTAGCTCTTGCGGCAAACCGACCAGGCTTGGTTGACCGGTTAGCTATTATTGGTAACTCAGAATCTACAAGATCACCTCGATAGTAAACCCGTCATCGAAATGGGTCGCACTTTGATTGGAATAAGTGATGCAGATGCTGATGTATTAGCCTTACCTGACGTTGATAATCGTTTAACATCAACGATTGAAGAGGCATTCACTCAAGGACATCAGAGCTTATCAAAGGAAATTGCCGGTTTCAATCTGCTGGAATGGGAGGTCAAGCCGAGCGATGTAAAAGCGAAAACCTTGTATTTGTATGGATCTAAAGACCCTGTTGCAGCACATCGTCATGGAAGTTGGTGGCAAAAGCAACTTCCCAATGCTCGCTTAGAAATGTCGCCCAAAGTTGGGCATTTGCTGATATTCCCAGTATGGAAACGGGTACTTGCACATTTACTTCCTCAACAGCGCAAGAAGAAAAAATGATCGAAACTAAAATTGTTACGTCACTGCAACTAGACGACTTGAACAGTTTGTTTTGCACCAATAAATACACTGAAAAATGTTGGTGTATGTGGCATATTATCTCAGTGAAAGCATTTCAACGCTGGCGGTGCTGAACAAAATCGCGCCAAACTCTCTCAACTCGCGCCAATTGGCATATTAGCTTATCGGGATAGTGAACCAATAGGATAGTGTGCAGTTGGTCCGCATGAACGATTTGAAAGAGCAATCAAAACACCAACTTATAAGCAAAAGAAAGACAGAAGACATTTATTCAAATGTCTGGCTTGTGCCATGTTTTTTCGTGCGTTCTGACGTGAGGGGACTGGGGATAAACAAGTCCCTGCTTGAAGCCGCTGTTCGGTTAGCAGACAAGCACGATGCAAAGGCAATTGACGGCTTCCCATTCACCAATGAAAAACGTCGTTCTAGCTGTCAAATTCATGTTGGTTTTGAGTCAACATTTTTAGCTTGTGCGTTTGAACCTATTCGCAGACCCTCCCAAAGTCGTACTGTGATGCATTGTATCTTGTGAATACAGTCATCTCACGAAATGCCGCCGAACAAGGCTTGCAGCCGACACGAAGCGCGGCTGCAGCAGGCGATATGCAGAACAGTAGTGTGTTGAGGAGGAAGGACATGAACTTTGCTCCTCTTCTCATTATGAGGGGCGCCACCAAGGACAACGATTTACGGCTGCCTGTGCTAGTGTATTCGAAAGATCTTGGAGTTCTTTACAACGCGGATCAGGGAGAAACTTGCAGTTGTTACAGCAATGTACCGGTGCATGACATTGCCAGCAGAACTGAGCCACACTATAAAGAGACGCACCACACTTCCAGCATGTTAATTCAATAACATCATCCTCGCTAAGTGGTTCAGGAGGAATCCACTCTCCAACAAACTGTTCTAGCGATACCTCTTGTCCCTGCGAAAGACTTTGTACCGGCATAGCCTGTGTTACCGGACTTTGCTGCTGAGCAAGCCATGCCAATCCATCGTGCGCGGCCTGATTGTCAGGATTGATGGCCAACACGTTCTCCAGAGCGATCTGCTGGTCCGCCGGGTCATCCATCGCCCCACTCAACCACAACCACGCATGTTCATTCCGTTCATCCAGCTCAATAACCTGCAGCAGCAGCCCCTGGGCATCGGTCTTACGTCCTTCTGTGACGGCGATAGCCCCATCATACAACAGTTGGGTAATGTCTTCGCTCATGTGCTATCACTCCCTTGCGGCAAAGTTAGGTGGTTTTACAATCAGCTCCGAGCAAGCCATGCCAATCCATCGTGCGCGGCCTGATTGTCAGGATTAATGGCTAACACGTTCTCCAGAGCGATCTGCTGGTCGGCTGGGTCATCCATCGCTCCACTCAACCACAACCACGCATGTTCATTCCGTTCATCCAGCTCAATAACCTGCAGCAGCAGCCCCTGGGCATCGGTCTTACGTCCTTCCGCGACGGCAATAGCCCCATCATACAACAGTTGAGCAATATGTGTATCGGTCATAATTCTTTCCTGATTATCTACAAGTGTGAGCAAAACGCACATTACCTCCATACAGCCTGACGTACCATTTCAATAAATACGTCCTCCTGTTCATTCAGGATTGTGCGTACATCAAAAAGGAGGCGGTCCTCTACGATACGGCCAACGACAGGTGGATTGCCCGAACGAAGCCGTTGTGCTACCTCATCGGGGTGCTGAGTGGCAAGGGCAGCCGCAAAACTTGGGAGCGTTTCACCGGGCAATGAACCACCGCCGACAGCACTGGTACTTTCGACAACAGTCGCCTGCTCAGAGCCGAGTATGGCCACAAGCCGTTCTGCCCTTTGTTGAAGATGCTCTGGTGTTGCAGCAATCATACACCATACTGGTATCTCAGTAGTAGCGCGGTTGTGGAGATAGGCCAACAACGTTGCTTCCAAACCAGCGAGTGTTGTCTTATCGACCCGTACAGCACGCGCCAGAGGATGTTGCCGTAATTGTGCGATCAAATCTTTCCGGCCAACGATGATACCAGCCTGTGGCCCACCCAATAGCTTATCACCACTAAACGTCACTAGATCAACTCCCGCCTTAACACTTTCCTGGACAGTTGGCTCCGGGGCTAAACCATAAGGTTGTGTTGGCAGCAGTGTGCCACTCCCCAGATCATCTAATACAGGAATGTTGTGCGCATGTCCCAATGCACTGAGTTCATCGAGTGCGGTTTCATGGACAAACCCCATGAGTCGAAAATTACTGGTATGAATACGCATCAACAATGCCGTTTGTGGATTGAGTGCCGCAGCATAATCACGAATATACGTTCGATTGGTTGTACCCACCTCAACGAGCGTTGCCCCACTTTGCCGCAACACATCGGGGATACGAAAACCACCACCGATCTCAACAGCCTGACCACGAGAGACCACCACTTCACGCCCAGCCGCCAGCGCAATCAATATCAAATAGATGGCGGCTGCATTGTTATTGACAATGAGTGCTGCTTCAGCACCTGTCAAATGGCACAACAGCCGTGTCACATGGGCTGTGCGTGAGCCACGCGCTCCCATTTCTAAATCATACTCCAAATTTGAGTAGCCAGTACTAACAGCTTCCATCGCCTGTATTGTTGCATGACTCAGGGGGGCACGACCCAGGTTGGTCTGAATGATAATACCAGTACCATTGATAACGGGACGTAATGAGGGTGTGCTCAATGTACATGCATGATCAAACGCCACATCAGCCAATTCCTTGGTTGAGGGAACTTCTGCTCCATGTGTGGCCGCTTTTCGCGCAGTATCAATTGATCGCCGCGCAGCATCGACCAACAAATGTCGAGGCACCTGCTCTTCCTGAAATCGTTGTTCAAGTAATCGAACCAGGGTGTCGACCGCAGGTAAGTTACGATACGCAGCGCTCACGTAGCATGCTCCTTCAGAGAGAACCTTTCATGCCATTGTAGCATAATGAAGACAGCAGTGTTTTGGTATCAAACACTACAACATGTTTTGGATAAAACGACATCTTAGAAACGTACTTTCTGCAACAGCGAAGTAAACCATCCAGTAGTCTGTTGTGGCTCAGGTCGGATGAACAGTTGTTCGTGGCCAGACAAAAGCATCAGTTGTGGCAGTCCTGAGGGAGCATCATTAGTAATAAGCACCCGCCGGCCAGCGCTGACTGCTCGATCAGTAGGGATGGCCATCGCGAGTTGCTCGTAGCAAACCGCTGCAAACTGCGCTGCAAGCGGCGGTGGTAGCCCGATCCCAGACGTAATGCTGGCTGGTATACCGGAGCCAGTGAGCATGGCTGCGAGAATAAGAGGTGCAGCAGTAATACGGCCCACATCCTCGCCGACACTGGCAAAGGTTACCAACCGAAGCAAACCTGCACAATGGAGCATACGCATAAGTGGAGAAAACGCAATGCCATGGCCAACGGCCAGAAAGGGAAGCCCTTCGTGTGAGAACTCAATCGGAGCAGCACAATACAGCACGTGCACGGGTTCGCTCTTGAGAACTGCTTCCAAGGCATCCGGCTCTATGTCTCGCATCAGTCGCAGATTTACATACCCACTACGGATGGCATCACTGAGTGCAGTATTCAGATCAATGAGTTGGGTTTCTTCACCACACGCCGCCACGGCAAGTACTTGAAGTGGGCCATCAAGCACAAGCGGCTCGCATGTGTGGGTAGTGGGGATACTTCGCACCAGGGTATAGTCATCTCGCAGTGCTGGCAGCCATTTCCGCTCATCCCCCAGCATGAGCCATTCCCAGGGCAATGCTATAAGTTCTGGTACATCAATCTGAAATTGGATCTGCACATAGGTCGCCTGTGCTGCCGCCGCACGGGCTGTCCGCAACAAGAGATCACGCAGCGGTGAGACAAAAAGACTTTGTCCAATCTGATGGCCAATAGAGACAGGATCAGTAATGGAGAGGGACACCTCAGGCTGAAGCAGTTGCTCTGAACGTAAGACGAGTTGTTCAGGTAATGAGAGTTCTGTGTGTAGCTGGGCATGTACGGTGGTGGCCCGTACCGCATAAGTACTGCCAGCAATGCATGGGCCAATCTGGATGCACAATGAAAGGGGCGTTGTATGCATAGGCAAACCCAGAGTATCTACAACGTGTTTCCACCCATCCGTCAAGTATATTGATAGCGCAAGCGACGTTCGCTGAACATACGCTTGTATTCGGTAAGCGTGCGGCGTGCAACAACTGGCCAGTCGAAGGTTGTTCGTACGATATCTACACTTGCTTCGCCCCATGCCGGCCAAGACGAACGTTGTTCGATCACCTTGATCAGTTTTGCGATCAGGTCATCGACATCTCCAGGCCGTATCAAGAAACCATTACGATCATCAAACACCTTATCGGGAATACCACCGACCGCTGATGCTATCACTGGACGACGGTGGATCATGCCCTCCAGCGTTACCAGCGACGAGCCTTCATACAAGGTCGGATGAACCACGATATCAACCTCTTCGTACAGGCTATGAAGCTCTGTGTCATTCAGTCGCCCCACAAATGTGACATGTTCGGCCAGACCGTGCTGCTGCACCCGCGACTCTAGTGCCGGGCGTTCTTTCCCTTGGCCAACCAGCAGCCACCGCCAACGTGATGGTAACCGCTGGCGAATGCGGGCCAATGCCTCGATGAGAATGTGATACCCTTTATTCAGCTCAAGCCGACCCACACTAAGCAATCGGAGATCACTATGCGCGAGTTGGAAACGCTCACGCAGGTCTAGTCGTGCGGCTTCGTCGACATATCCCAGGCATTCGTCAACATCAATCGCACTGGGGATCACCACTACCGACTGAGGATCTACACCAAGATAATACGGAACATCGTCCTGGGTACAGGCATCTGTCGCAATAGCACGATCTGCACAACGCGTACCATAACTGTAGAGAACGCGAAAAGGCGCGTATGCAACCCATTTGCGCTTGTCGGGTGTACGGTATTCCTCCAAGCCGTGCGGGTTCGCAATAAAAGGAACCTGTTGCAAAAGAGGATCACGCTGCCTAATCCAACCATATCCAAAAGCACATAAACCCTGAGCGTGTATCACATCGTAAGCACCGCGTCGTGCAGCAGTTGCAACCGTACACCCAAGCTCCCAAGAGTAACGTGGGTAATTGATCTGGCGTCCCAGAATGGAGTTGGGGCGGAGGGCCGGTGTGGTGTAGTCATAACGTAAAAAGATAACAGATGCAACACCAGGCAAATACGGCGGCTCATGAATCACAGGGTAGATACCATCATCTGTCTGGTACTGCTCAGCGGTTGGTGGTTGCACATACAGCGTGACATGTACTCCTAGACGAGCCAGATGTGTTACAAGATGGAATACATGGCGTTCTATCCCGCCAAAACCGTGTAGCGGATAGACCACACGAGCAAGCATGGCAATACGTATTGGTTGTTGACCATTGCTATTTACTACAGAAACACGCACATTTTGAGACATACGTATGACACATTCTGCAACCCACAAGAAGCTGCGAACACAGAAAAAGAGACTTTACACTACGACGTTGGTTCGATCTATATGTACTACAAGGCTTTATAAGGATTACTATTGTATCACATGTCACACAGCTTTATCTCTTTCACAAAAAAAAGATCACTTTCGACACATGTAAACGTATATAAGTAGCGGTTTCATGAAGTGCCGCTTGGTTGGTGTTGTCAAAACTCGAACCAAGTCGCTCTAACAGAACGTATATGGGTATAGTATAAAAGCTTATGTCGGAACACATTATTGACCGTTGCATAGAATTACAGGCACGAATTGCAGCGTATGCTATTGGGCAGGCTGACCCTGATCCAGAATTGATCGAACATTTGTCATCCTGTGAGTCATGTCTTCGTGACTTTCATATCTATGCAGAAATTGCTCACAATGGCCCAGAGCCGGGATCGGCCTTTGCGCCACCGCCTGGGATGCGAAAACGTGTAATTAACGCGATTGTGACTGGAAGAAAGGGCGATTCCGGACGGCGTCGCCCTCGCCAGCAAAAATGAAGTGATGGGCGGAGAGCAATTTTTGTATCTGATAATCTAGTAGCTGATATGTCGAATGTCTCTGGATAGCAGTTTCAATTCCTGGGTACAACTGTCTCAAGTGCGAGTCAATTTGCCCTCTATGCAGAAACAATTAAATACCTGGGCCCTCAATCGATCCTCCGTGAAAGTGCTACACTATCACGTATCTGATTGTTTACCCTTCAGAATTTCCACAGCACATACAAGCTAATGGGGTAGAGACCTCTTACGCTAAAATAATCTGTCAACTTGACAGGGTAGATGTTGCGTCCTAGGATTCGTTCACAACAAATATCAACATCTAGATAGAGGTTCATGGTGTATAACTTTTTGGTGTTTATACACAGTTATGTTCGCTGGGCTATTCTTATTCTCGCTATCTGGGCACTCTACAGTGCATATGTGGGGCTTATTCGTAAACGCGACTGGACTGAAGCAGACCGACGTCCCGGATCACTCTTTACATTGCTTATGAGTGTTCAATTGCTGATCGGATTTATCGTCTACTTTTACCCTGGTGGGTTAGTATTGTTAGCCTTTTCTAATATCAGCAATGCGATGGCAGAAACGCAGCTACGCTTCTTTGTCGCCGAACATTTGGTCGTGATGACCATTGCGGTCGCCTTTGCTCACATCGGCACGGCACGGGCCAAACGAGCCGTATCTGCGATTGCCAAGTACCGTCAATCGGCTATCTGGTACACCCTTTCAACGATTGCGGTGCTTCTGGGGATTCCCTGGTGGCGTGCCATGTTCCGTGGATTGTAGGTCTGTGTAAAAGAACGTTTGTCTGGAGATAGTATCTCTGCCACAAACGATCATAGTAGCACTTTGAATGTTGAGACGGCAATCAGATGGAGTTGGTCTTCATCAACAATTGCCGTCATCGTCTTATATGAAGTGAGCATTTGGTATCAATAGGACCTGAGAGGTTGCAGAACCTTTCAGGTCTCTTTGTTGATAGTAACAGCATCGTGCGGCAGAAACGCATGCACCCCACGCACACCATTGACAATCTGTGAGATACGCAGATCAACAGCGATACTGGCTAGCGCCAATGCCTTGGCCCGATCAACCGCATAGACTTCTTCGATAATGTCCAGCATGCCATTAAGCGCCGTCATCATGGCTGCGTCGAGATCCTCATCAAACCCAAATGCCACCCAACCATTGGGCGTGTTGGCACGTGGCATCGACAGATGCAGCGATGGGTGTAAAGTGAAATCGACTTCCACCAACTCCATCGGGCACTCAAGCGCTGGTCCGGCCACCTCGCCATCGCCCTGTACCGCATGGCCATCGCCAATCGAGAACAGCCCATCATCAACCGCGATAGGCAAAAACAGCCGACTACCAACAATTAACTCTTTACAGTCAATGTTGCCACCACAAAAACGCGGTGGGTCGGTTATGTGTTGACCAGCTTCGTTAGGAGGCATACCAAGCACGCCCATAAACGGACGCAGTTGCACCTGCATGCCATCCTGAGTAGTCGCAACTCCAGTATCGGCATCGAGTTGCCACCGTATCATATAGTCAATCTTATCTGGCAGCCCAAGTTGTTTACTGCGCGGATGCCAGAAGCCCGCCGCAGACCATCCCCAGGTCCCTGTGCGGATAGTCTTGAGGTGCACTTCAAGCGTCATACCTGCCTTCGCACCCTGGATGGCAATCGGGCCGCACAGCGCATGCCCTGGGTGTAAATCCTTGTCGCGATCAGGGAATTTGGGTGGGCGCTCAAACGGATCAGGGTTATCGATCACACTCCATCCTGCATCGAGTGTACGGTAGCGTACCGTATCACCTGACTCAATGGTCAATACTGGTGCAAGGTCCCGCGAAAAATGGCCATGGAGCGTATGCACATCTGGCTCTACATGATGAATCGCCATAGCAACCATCTCCTTCTGATACATGTCGTGATTGATGAGGCTAAGGATATGTCATAAAGCCAGATGGTGCAAGCAAAACTAGCGTTGCCGTACCTTGCGCGGGTCACGATAGATCATCTGTTGTGGATGCACGATTTGGCGACGGGCTGGTGTCAAGCGCTCCAACAACTCATGTGAGACCTGATACCCATGACGAAAATTCCCCCACGAAGGCCCATAGCGATACACAATAATCCGTCGCTTCCCTTCATTTACCCGTTTCGCCGATCCATGTGAGAGGCAATCAACAAAGAGCAATGCATCACCAGCTTTCATCGGAATCTCAATCGCACCTTCTACACCATCGAGTGAAGCCTCAGCACCACGCATTCTATGCTTCTCGTAATCGGGATGGGGGAAGTTGGCTTTGTGGCTGCCAGGCACAACCATGGTTGCGCCATCGCCCGGTCCAATATCGGTCAATGCCATCAGAATGTTGATCTGCCCACATTGAAACCGCCCGTTGTGATAGCGATACTGTGTGCGCTTCAAACCGATCTCGCCTCCTGAGTGCAAACCGATTCCCTCACCCGGACCTCGGATATTGGCAAAGTTCTCATCAATAAAAAGTGGTCCATGCTCCCAATCAAAGGTTCCCTCACCGCCCACAAAATGCTTTACCTTTTCGATCCAACTTGGATGATCGATAAGCTGTTCAAACGCGGGGCCTCCCTCATAGATTTGCTGAAGATTGATGCCATCATTATCCTGAAACGAATGTCCATGCACATACCCAACCCACTCCTCTTCCTTAACTGGCAAAATAGCATCGACACCGGCATTACACGCAGCTACCTCTTCTGGGCTCAGTGCCTGCCTGAGTACAAGGTAGCCACGCAAATCAAACAGATAAATTTCTCGATCTGTTGGTTTCATGTGTTGCTCCACTATCTTTGTATCTCTTTACATATTTGAGTTGTTATCATTATAATGAAGCTCGTAGCTATTTTCTTTGCATAATTCAGTATATTCTTATCATTTCTTGATCTCTATGAAAGAAACACTTTCAATCTCCCATCCTCGTATTGGCATGCTCAGACTGCAAGAGATGCCACGACTCGACTGGTTTCATAAACATGATGAATTGGAGTGCAATCTGATTGTACAGGGCAGGGGTGCCTATCTTGTTGGCGAACAACGTGTGGATTTACAACCCAATAGCATTTTGTGGCTTTTTCCTGAACAAGAGCATTTAATGCTGGATCAGACAGATGATTTCAAGATATGGATACTGGTAATGAAACCGGATTATCTGGCGCAACTTTGTGTGGATGAAACATCCCAAACGCTGCTGGAACGCAAGCCAACTGGCAGTTTTTTGCGCCATGTGAGTCAGCCCCAATTCGATCAGCTACTGGCCCTCTGCCAAACAGTAGCTGACACACAAGAGAAAATTGCCTGCTACAATGCGGGGCTAGGCTACTTGTTAATGGCAGCTTGGTCAGCCTTTCAGGAAGGCAGTGTTGTTCCCCTCAATGCTCCGATTCATCCGGTCATTGAGAGAATCGTCAAATACATTCGTACAGATCAGTCACCGAATGATCTAGAGACCGTTGCTGCCCTGGTTGGCCTAGCACCCGAAACCGTGAGTCGTCTCTTCAAAAGACAGATGGGTATCTCGCTCACCGCCTTTCGGAATCGTTGTCGTGTCGACCGTTTTCTAGACCTCTATGGCCACGGACACACACTCACCATGTTAGAAGCAGCGACTATGGCCGGATTTGGGAGTTATGCTCAGTTCTATCGAGTCTTTGTCCAGGTTATGAAGATAACCCCGGCTGCGTATCGTCGGCAATTAGTGATGCAGCAGTAAATCTTTACAACACCCGACAGTTCATAGTCAGATATATAAGATGCTGATAAATAAGCTCTGGTATAGAACATTATAGTAAAGAAATACCCACTATTAATTATTGGAGTACAACTTTTCAATTTCCTTTTTAGATATAATAATCACTGTAGAACTACAAACATGAAAATATAAGATTTTCGATCCCACCTTCACTTCCAATCCACCAAGTAATGCTATCTATGCAGAGATTCATGTTTGTGTGATACAGATGAGAGAATAGAATTCTTTAGAGTAAAATGAGGAGTTACCATGCAGAATCTTCGAATTCTCCTGGCTGAGGATCGCCCTGTTATGTGTCAGGCACTAGAGCAGCTTCTGTGTCGACACTATGATCTAGAAATTGTAGGAATTCTTACTAACCCCTGCGATTTTTGTGATTCAGTCGTTGCGTACGCTCCAGATATCTTGTTATATCACCTACATATCGATACTCAAACATCACTTCAATATCTTGAGAGAGTACGGTTAGTTCTGCCTCAAACACGTATTCTGTGTTTATCGGAGGATTTTCATTCTAATGCAATGGATCTATTATCATTAGGAGTTGAGGGTTATATATTGATGGATGATGATACGTCGGATGTTATTATGATGGCAATCCGAAAAGTTGTCATTGGACAGCGGTACTATTCCCCGCAAATTTTA
>JBCDFA010000240.1:0-12269 GCA_039178835.1 Chloroflexota bacterium | reverse complement strand
GGTAATCTGATCTTTCTCTGGAATGTGTAGCCTGTTAGGACCGAGGATATGACCGAAGATACTAGGTCCTTGCTCCAGAAAGGGTTTACCTTGCGGAACAGGCGCCACATGCCAGTGGACATGGGCGTTGCCTTGATTGCGACCGAATGAGCACAAATATATCCGTTCGGCGCCTACTTCCTGCCGCACGGCTTCACTGACTCGATACACGATCTGTTGCAATGCAAGATACTCGTCAAGAGTAAAGTCGCCAGTGACTTGTTCACGATGTTCACGCGGCGCGACGAGAGTCCAGCCATACTCTGGTGGATATTTGTCGAGGAAGGCGATAGTGGTCGCATCTTCGTACACGATATGTGCGGGGTAGTCAGGATGACGCGCAACGATCTGGCAAATAAAACATGGCCCAGTGCGGTCCCGTTCTAGCATCTCATCAACGTTGATTTGATAACGTTCGTACATGGGTGTTGCTCCTTCATCTAATCTCAATGATCTGTCTCTTGGCGTGCCTCTTCTCCAAACACTCTTTCATCAACAAGCACATGGTCGAGTGCGTAATCAATAGCCTCCTCAAGCGACATCTTCTGTCCCGCTTCCCAGGCTTGTTGCCAAGTGCCTTCGTCGAGATGGGTGCGAGTTTCATAAAGAGTATCTATATAATGTCTACAATCAAGTGTGAGAGGAGAACATTCCCATATGTTACATAGTGTTGCAGTTGCGCTCAATAGACAAACAGCATCAAATGGTTGATTTTGAATCACAGCAATTTCGCTCAATGGCTCTAGATAATAAAAGATTTTTTTCCGTGTTTTTAATTCTAAAAATAAACTTAGACTTTCTCTGCACAAAGATTTAACCAATGTAAGCTGTTTTTGGTCCAGTAAAAGTCGCGATTGTATGTTCAAAACATATGCAATATCACTTTTGCTTTTTAATTTACGGAATAGTACAAGTGCTCTATCACAAAGAAATTTTGCACTATCATATTCATTAATATGGCACAAAGTCTTTCCTAAAATTGCCATTACAGATGCTTCACTCCATGTGTCTCCCATTTCTTGAAATAACTTCATACTCTTTTCATAGAATGTGATAGCCCCATTTGTCTCCTGTCGTAAAAGTGCAACCGTACCTAAATTCATAGACGCTGTGGCTATAGACCATTTTGAGTTTAGCTCTTGCCCTAAAAGCAAGCTCTTTGTGTAAAATATATGGGCATTATGAATATCTCCCTGATTTTGATATGAGATACCAATATTATTAAGTATACTAGCCATCAGGTATTCCTCTTCCCATTTTTGACACAATGTTAAAGCCTCTGATAAATACTTTTGGGCTTTATTATGTACGTTCAAGCTAGCGTAGCGAACTCCTATGCGATTAAACAATCTGGCAGTTGTTAACTCACAAGTAGAAGATGGGTTGTTTGTTGATGTCTCGTATATGGATACTACTTGCTCCAACCACCAAAGATCTTCTATTGGCAAATTCTGTATGATCCAGAAATAAGAAAGAGCAACTGCCATGCGGTTAGCTTGTTCCATATGCTTTTTCTGAAGCAACCATCGAAATGCTTCTCGAAGATTATCACTCTCATGTCCCAAATGCTGAAGCCAAAATTTCTGTTGAGAACCTTTTAATTCTAGTGATGTAAACTCTGCTAAATATACATAATATTCTGCATACCTCTGCTGTACATTCTCCAATTTTCCACTCTCTTGTAACTTCTCTAGAGCATATTCACGAATTGTTTCAAGTAGCATGAAGTGTGACTCGCCATTGCTATCTATCTGCACTTGAATCAAGCTATGGTCTACCAGCGCAGCGATCTTATCGAGGAAAGAAATCGATGGTCTCAAATCTATGGATTTTGGTTCAGAAGGCATAGTTTGTTCAGGTAGAGCAAGCGGAGTTACTAGCACCTGATCAGAATCGAGTACAGCGGTAGCTGCCTCCAGTGTGCATCCTCCGACAAACACACTTAACCCCATCAGCACTTGTTGTTCCTCAGCGCTAAGCAGGTTGTAACTCCATTCCAATGCTGCACATAAGGTCTGATGGCGTTCTGGTGCACCGCGTAAGCCACGGGTCAATATCTTTAGTCGTTCATCGAGTCGTGCAAGCAGAGACTCTGGTGTGAAGAGTTTGCTACGGGCAGCTGCAAGCTCAATCGCGAGTGGCAGCCCATCAAGTCGCGCACAGATGGCTGTGATTGCAGTTGCATTCTCTTCTGTCAATGCAAAATCGGCCCTAACCGACTGGCTACGCTGTACAAAGAGTTGTACCGCTGGATTTGTTTCCGCAATCTCTTTCGTAATGATGGTAGTGGCATCAGGCATTTCCAGCGGTGCTACGAGATACTCCTGTTCTCCGGCTATCCGTAACGATACACGACTGGTCACTAGTATGGTCAGGTGTGGTGCAGCGGTGATTAACTCCATAAGTGTTGGTGCAGCATCAAGAACATGTTCAAAATTGTCGAGTAACAGCAACATTTCTCGTTTTTGCAATGCTTGTTTAAGTGTCTCTTCAAGAGGTTGTTGTGCAACTTCTTTGATTTCCAGTGCCTGAGCAATAGTTGATACGACCAGTGATGAGTCTTGCAGTGGAGCGAGTGAAACCACATATGTTCCATCCAAAAAACGGTTATGCACGCGTTCCAACAGATGGAGTGCCATGCGTGTTTTACCTACTCCTGGCGGACCCATCAGTGTTAGAAGGCGTGTATCTGGTTTTTCCAATAAGTCTTCAAGTTCGTTCAGATTACGCTCACGTCCTAAAAAACTTGTCGGTGGTGCAGTAAGTTGTTGAGGTTTATCTGTTATATCTTCTAGATGTGGCGCTTGTGCAGACGAATCATGAGAAGCAGTAGAACCATTTTGTGATACCACCAGCCGATACCCTATACCAACGTCGGTTACCAGATAACATGGATTAGCTGGGTCCAGCTCCAGCTTGCGGCGAAGACGCCGCATATAGGTGTGTAGATAACTATGTTCATCGACATAGGCATCTCCCCATACCCTTCGGAGCAGTATCTGGTGTGTTAAAGTTGTGTTTGCGTGCGAAATCAACTGCTCCAATAAGGCCCACTCGGTACGGGTCAAACGTATCACTTCATCGTTTCGTGAGGCTTCCAGACGGAAGAGGTCAATTGTTACAGGGCCTAGGTGGATGAGTGGTGGTTTGTTTGATAGTATGCTACTGTGACGCTGTTGCGCTGCTTGTATTGCATTGATACATTCTGCTGCCTCAAAAGGCTGGTAAAGGTAGTCAGATGAATCGATAATAGATGTTGATCCATTAGCAGCGGATGTGTTTTCACTTAATACAAGCACAGGAAGCTGTAATGTATGACGGAGGTGATGATAAAAACTAGTACTCTGTCGCAATTTATCATCGATGATAACAAGGGAGATAGGGTTTTCTTCTACAGTTTTTGATGCATCATCAATAGTTTGAAGATGAACAGTACGCCATCCATTGGTAGTAAGTATACGACGTATAGCATAGAAAACTGAGTGCGTTTCTGTAACAACTAATACAGATTGATTATGTCGTATCATAAACAGAAGCCCTCTGTATTGCTTTCCGTAGTAACATATACCTTGTTTTAAACCGTAGCATAATAAAGGTAGAAAGAAGCACACTGGAAACTTTATTATATCTGATTTTCAGAAGACTTTTAAGCCCTATTTTAGATAGTTTTTAGATTATGTTCAGATTGACCAAGTATGATACACAATATCTTTTTAGAGAAGAGAATAGAAATATTGTTATTGAGACCGGCTGTCTCAATACCTAGCCTGTCTCAATACCTTTTATGTACCTATATAAGCATTGGTGGAATAAACGATTGAATGAGATTATCCCATCCCCACGAACCACTGATACCCTACGCCCAACACTGCTCCGCCGAGGATGAGCCAGACCGAGTTGATCTTGAAGCGCAGCAGAATGAAGAGCGAGGCAATTGCCAGCGCTGCGGTGAAGGGATCGATGATCGAGGCGCGGCCCAACTCCCACGACACCGCCGCCATCAACCCCAGCGACGCCACATTGACGCCGTCGAGTAGTGCTCCGGCCCATGGTGAGTTCCGTAGCCGTGGAATGATCGGGTTGCTGATGGCCACAAAGATAAATGAAGGGAGGAAAATGCCGAGCGTTGCTACCACCGCCCCAGGAACTCCGCCCAGAATATAGCCGATAAATGTCGCTGTCGTAAAGACCGGGCCAGGCGTGAATTGTCCAATTGCGATAGCGTCGAGCAACTGCTGATCGGTGAGCCAGCCCAGCCGCTCGACAAAATCGGCACGGAGGAAGGCCAGCAACACATAGCCACTACCGTACAGCACCGAACCAATTTTGAGAAACTGGAGAAAAAGCTGCCAGAGACTAAAGTTCTCAACCACGTTATTGGTCAACGAGTTCAGGAATGATGAACTACCGGCCCCCGGCAGCACCAACCATGCGGCGTTGGCCTGGAGGATTCGTCGTGCATTCACCACCAGCATGACCACCAGACCGCTGGCCAGCAGAATAGCGATATTGCCAAAGAAAGTAAAGTAGAGGGCCAGTGCCGCCACCCCAACAACGCCGGTCAGTGGCCCTTTCACGGCGGTCTTGGTGAGCCCCCACAACGCTTGCAGGATAATCGCCATAATGACGGGTGTGATGCCATAGAGCAACCAACCTGCTGCGGGAGTCGTGCCGTACTGCACATACAAAGCTGCCAGCGCCATCACGATCAGCATTGCGGGGCCAATAAAACACACACCAGCCACAATCAACCCACGCCATCCCGCTCGTACATATCCCAGGTGAATCGCGAGTTCGGTCGAGTTGGGGCCGGGGATGAGATTCGTTGCGCCTAAAAGATCCAGAAAACGCTGGTCGTCGATCCACTTGCGTTGTTTGACAATCTCCTCACGCATCATAGCGATATGCGCGGCTGGCCCACCAAATGCCGTAAAACCAAGACGTAAGAAGAGTCTGGCCACTTCGCCAAGCGCCGAGTCGGGTTGTGCTGGTAGTTCTCGTTCTGTCACTGGGTCCTCATTCCAATTCATCTGAGTGAAGGTGTGACGACAAGGTCACAGGTCCGCTGTTGCTGCTTTTTGCAATGATATGGTAAAGTACGCACATCATACAATGGTTTCTCTATCAATCTACGCGTATGCGATTAAGCGCGTGTTAAGGGCTTGCGCTCCTGAAGGCGTTTTGAACAGGTATGGGAATGAATGATACGGAGCGTCGACCGACTACTGCTACGACAATGCCACACCAGCTTGGATGGCTGTTACTGAGCCTCATTGGTGGTGGGTTGGCTGCCATAGCTGTCGTTGGTTTGATCGCCGGGAAGTTGGGTGTTCCGCTCACTACACCGTTTTTTCTCTTTGCAGCCAGCATTGGCATCGCACCACGACTGTTGGTTCTGCTGCGAGGGCGCTTCAAAGCGCGTTGGGCTGAGCTTGGTATGGTGGTGCTTGCGTTTAGTGCCGTGGTTGGTATTGGTGCCATGCTGGCACGGCCCACACTCCTCCCCATTGGCACTTCGGGTGATGCAGTTCTGCATACCATTCATGCCAACTGGATCTACGAACGTGATGCACTGCCACAGTCCGATGATCGCACCTGGGAGTATCTGGGCGAAATGGCGGTGTATCCACCCGGTGTGGCGCTGATTGTCGTTGCCGTCGCGCAGGCAACTGGCCAGACTCCGCTCGATGTGATCTACCCGGTCGTGGTTTTGGTTGGGGCAATGAGTGTGGCGCTGGCGGTTGTGCTGGCGGTCTCCACGCGCAAAACGCCGCTACGCTGGTGGTACCTACCACTGTTGTTGACCATTCCTCTACTCATTCTCGCGCATCGTGGTTACACGGTCAACGCCTACATGGATCAGAGCTTCTACCCGATGGCGTTTGGCGTCTTCTGGGTGCTGCTGGCCGGAGGCTGGCTGATTGTTGAGCCACAGCACAACCGATTGGCTATTCTCCAACTGGCGCTTGTCATCATGGCTTTGGTCGCAACCTACCCGCTCTGGTCACCTATTCCAGCGATGTTTGCTGCCATTGTGTTGCTGATCGGCGCAGCCCCGTGGCGACGCAAGCTGGTTGATGTAGCGTTGGCAATCGGTCCTGGTGTGCTGCTCGGCGTGGTAGTGCTGCTGCCCCGTCTGAGTACGGGCATTGCGCTGCTCGAACACGAAGGAACCGTCGCACCACCGCAACTCCTGGATCTGATACCGCTCTGGCTGGCGGTACCTGCGATTGCATTGGTGGCTCTGAGTAGAGGAGGTCGTTTGTTATTGATGTTTATTGGTGTTGCGCTGTTCCACATGCTGGCTCTGGTTCTGGCTGCCCAGCAAGGCATCTCGGCAGTGTACCACAGCCACAAGGTGTTGTTTGTGATTGTGCCACTGTCGGCTGCTGTCGTTGGTGCGGCGCTTTTACACCTGGAGCGCATCAAACCGACTATCTGGCAACCTGTTGCCGTCGTCGCGCTGGGGGGAGTACTTTTGGTGACCAACAGCTTTCGGGTTGTGCCGCCACCAGCCTACCACCCACTGAACGAGGATATGATCGCCGCCACACGCTGGATCGAAGCCACCTATCCTGATGAGGCCGAGGATGTCATTGCGGTCAACAGCAACCCTGGTCCCCAGCCCTACTGGTTACAGGTTGGTTTGTTGGGTCAAAAACGCGAGATTGAGCACATGTTGTTAGCCGTTGCACCGCCAACGACCGAGAGTTGGATCGTGCACGAAGAGCACCCGGATCTGGCGATTGCTGTCGACCTTCAGCAACCGCCACCAGGCGCAGCGATTGCGGCTCAGTTTGGCTCTGTTGCGGTGTTAGAGCGGTCGGAGGCGTTTGATATTGCAGAACTCAATCCACTCATTATTCACTATCGGACTTTCTGGGAAGATGAGCGGCTCAAAACCGCCCTTGAACTGCTCCAACCGATTGAGGGACCATTGCCTGTGTTGGAACTGCAACTCTTTCATGATGAAGCACTTATAACGACCTTTGCTTTACAACCTGATCCGCAACGTAACCGGATGCAGTATCTGGGAGCCGATGTGTTTCCATCCACTTTGGAGGGTGCCGGGTATATTAATGCCGATAGCTACCCGACCTTTGCACCGTCGGAACAGCAACCGACAGGTGCGTTTGCTCTGAAACTCCGTTTGCAACTCAACGACCAGACCCTCGACGAACGTTTGCTGGCGACGTTTGAGCGAACTGCTGTGGGGACCTTCGAGCGCATTGCACCACACAGTGGTGAACTGATCTATCTGCGGAACACCAACCTTGATGCGATGTTTCAGGATTCTGCAATTCGTTTTGAGCAGACCCTATCACTTACTGGCTGGAGTGCACCAGGCGAGACTCGTGCCGGAACACCTATCGAGGTACATCTGCGCTGGGAAAATGAACAGCCCCTTGAGCAGTCGCTCCATATGGCAGTGCAACTCGTCGATGCGGAGGGACGTTTGTTGGCTGATAACACCGCCTACCCGCAACATGGTTTTTATCCGACCTGGCGCTGGGAGGCCGGAGAACAGGTCATCGACCGTCGAATGCTCTGGCTCGATCCTGGCATTTCGCCAGGGACTTATGACCTGGTGGTGCGCGTCCGTGACGCAAACACGCCGCTTGAGTGGCTTGCGGCAACCGACGATGGGATTGCGCGGGTTGGCACCATAGCCATTATTGAGTAGAGATCGGTTTTAGCCGCTTGACAAGGGGTCGTATACTATTTCGCACATTATTAGAACGCTACCAATTGGAGCCGCTATGATCGACCGTCTACTCCGTGCCAGCAAACAGCTTCTTGGTTTGAGTGATGAGGCTCGCTCAAACCCACCCACACCACTTGCGACACCCAATACCTCAAACGTAACGCCCATTCATCCTCGTGTGTTGATGATCGTACATAACCCGCCGGTGCCTTCGGCTGGTGGTAAGCGATTGACGGAGCTATTTGGCTGGTTTGATCCCCATCAATTAGCGCATCAATATATCGATGACCTGGCTGAATGCAGTGGTGGCTATCTCAATTACACCATTGTGGGACGTATCGACGCCGATTGGTATCCGATCAAGCAGGATGGCTTTCGTTACACCAATGAGACCTTTATCCAGGCGTGGCAGGCGCGTGAATTGCATGAACCGAATGCTATCGATTATGAAACGCAAATTGCTACCTTTGAGTTGATTCGGCGGTATGAGCGGGGGGAATTTGATGAGGTTTGGTTTTTCTCCTTTCCCTACGCGGGAGATTATGAGTCGACGATGGTGGGGCGTGGGGCGTTCTGGTGCAATTCGCCACCGGTGCCTAACACTGGACACTGCCTGGGGCGCTTTGTGATGATGGCATTCAACTATGAGCGTGGTGTCGATTGTATGCTGGAGAACTTTGGGCATCGCACTGAGTCGATCATGAGTCGGGTGTACCAGCAGTTGGGGCAGGGCGAAAATATGTGGGAACGTTTTATACGCTATGATAAGGTTTCCTCGAAGCAGTCACAGTGCGGCAATGTACATTTTGCGCCCAACAGCGAACGTGATTACGATTGGGGGAATCGTCGCTCGGTGATGTGCTACTGTGATGACTGGTATAGCTACCCGCATCTGCCTGGGAATGCCCGTGTGGTCAATTGTCAGGAGTGGGGGAATGGTGATATGCGTGCTCATCATAAGTGGTGGTTGCGTCATCTTCCGTGTGTTGCGGGTGAGACCGATGGCGTCGCAAACAATTGGTGGCAGTATGTGGTCGATCCAAATTTGGTGCCTTAGCACATAGTTCCAGATCGCTCTGATTGGCTCATAAACATAGGTGACACACCATTAGTGGCAGAACGATTATAATACGTGGCAACTATTCAGTATGTTCTTGAGGAGCACTAGAAAGCTGCTATGAAATTATATGCCCTGAGTGATTTACATCTCGGATACGCCATTAATCGCGAAGCGCTTACCACTATGCAGGCCTACCCGGAAGATTGGTTGATCGTTGCTGGCGACGTCGGCGAGACCGAGGCACATCTCCATTTTGCGTTTACCATCCTGACCCAGCGGTTTGCCCGTGTGATATGGACACCCGGTAACCATGATCTGTGGACCATGCCCAGGGATCGCAGTCAGCTTCGTGGTGTCCCAAAATATGAACGTATGGTGGCGATCTGCCGTGAGTATGGTGTACTCACCCCCGAAGATCCCTATGTCCAGTGGCCCGGCGATGGGCGACCGTATGTGATCGCGCCACTGTTTACCCTGTACGATTACAGCTTCCGACCAGATCATGTTCCTGCCGACCAGGCGATTGCATGGGCCGCTGAGACCAATGTCGTGTGCAGTGATGAAGAGGTACTGCATCCTGACCCCTATCCGTCACGTGAAGCATGGTGTTGGGCACGTTGCGACTACACCGAGCAGCGTTTGCAGGCATTGTCTCCCAGCACACCAACCATTCTCATCAACCATTTCCCGTTGCGCGAAGATCTGGTGCGTTTGCGCTATATTCCACGTTTCTCGCTCTGGTGTGGTACCAAACGCACGCACGACTGGCATACACGCTTTGCCGCAGCCGTGGTCATCTATGGCCACTTACACATCCGTGCCACCGATTGGCGGGACAACGTGCGCTTCGAGGAAGCGTCCCTCGGCTATCCCAAGCAATGGGACCAGAGTCGCAGCATCGATTCATACCTGCGTGAGATCTTACCGGGCCCGCCAGCCCCCTGATTAATGCGCCGATTACTTCATCCAACGGGCTGCGTCCCATCCCAAGTGATGATGGGCATTGAACAAGCGCATCACTGGCTGCGCTCCCCAATCGACCACACTGATCGTCGCTGTGTCGAGAAAGATATGACGCATCGTGGTCAGTGGCGCTCGCATCGCCGCACAGAGCAATGTCTTGATCGGGCTCACATGACTAACCACCACGATTGACTGGCCATCGTATGGCTCGAGCAGCGTCTCAACAAAACTGATCGCACGCTCCTGCACCGATACCAGCGACTCACCATTGGGCGGTGCACAACTCGGATCGGCCTCCCAGCGTGCAAGGGCCTCGGCGTCGGCTGCACTGCGCGACAGCACCTCGTTGCGCGTCAAACCTTCCCACGTCCCAAACGCGGCCTCGCGCAATCGTGGTTCAGGCTGCACACTGAGCCCGTGTGCCTCAGCAATGTGTTGGGCCGTGTTCGCCGTGCGCTGCAAAGGGCTGGAATACACGGCTGTAATGGGCAATACGGCCAATGCTTGAGCCAACTGCTGGGCCTCCCACACACCACGCTCGGTCAATGGGTCGTCGCGCAGTCCGAGGTAGCGCATCTCGATGTTCGCTATCGCCTCACCATGCCGCACCAGAAAGAGACGGACCTTCTGCTCTTGTGTTGAATTGGTTGTACTCATAGCTGGTATTGTAGCTGGAAAAAGAAAGAACGCCAAACCAGTTTGAAGCGATCTCGGTCCATTTGAGCCTTAGACCTTTTCGCCCGCACCATCGACGACTCGGAGCACGGTGGCCATCTCAATGGCTGCTGTGGCCGCCTCAAAGCCTTTGTTGCCTGCTTTGGTCCCCGCCCGTTCGATGGCCTGTTCAATGGTCTCGGTGGTGATGACGCCAAAGATACACGGTACACCCGTTTGTAGACTCACCTGCGCGACGCCGCTGGTCACAGCGCTGGCCACATGGTCATAGTGGGTGGTGGCGCCACGAATGACGGCACCCAGCGCAATCACCACATCGTAGTGGTGGGTCTCGGCCATCCGTCGGCATACCAGCGGTACCTCAAACGAGCCTGGTACCCACGCAACATCAACCTGGTGTTCATCAACGCCATGGCGACGCAGCCCGTCTTGTGCGCCTTCCAACAACTGCTTGGTGATAAACTCATTCCAGCGACTCACCACAATCCCGACGCGAAGCTGCGCCCCAATGAATGTCCCTTCAAATACTCGCATGATGCTCCTCCAGTAAATGCCCAAGCTTGTTCCGCTTGGTCGAAAGATAATCTGTGTTAAACAGGGTTGGTTTTGTCTGTAGCGGCACCTGCTCGACAATCTCTAGCCCGTGACCTTCCAATCCGATGATCTTCTTCGGATTATTCGTCATCAAACGAATGCGTTGTAAACCAAGATCGGTGAGGATCTGGGCCCCAACACCGTAATCACGCAGATCGGCGGGGAATCCCAACTGCTCATTCGCCTCGACCGTGTCGAATCCCTGCTCCTGCAAGGCGTAGGCACGCAGCTTGTTGTGAATGCCAATGCCCCGGCCCTCCTGCCGCAGATACAGTACTACCCCACACCCCTCTGCTGCGATGCGTTCCAATGCTGCTTCGAGTTGTGCGCGGCAATCGCAACGCAAACTCCCAAAGACATCGCCCGTCAGACACTCTGAGTGTACCCGCACCAGGGTTGGCTGGTGTGCAGCAATATCGCCCATCACCAGCGCGATTGAGTCGTGTGGATCGAATGGGCTGGTGTACGAGATGGCGCGAAACAGACCATGCTGTGTGGGTAGACTGGCCTCACCCATGCGCTTGACCAATCGTTCGTGGCGACGACGATATGCGATGACTTGCGCGACACTGATGATTTTGAGCCCATGCTGCTCTGCGAAGACCTGGAGTTGTGGCAAACGGGCCATGGTGCCATCCTCATTCAGGATTTCACAAATCACCCCTGCGGGATTCAATCCGGCCAGTCGTGCCAGATCAACCGCCGTTTCGGTGTGACCCGCCCGCACCAGCACACCACCATCTGCTGCACGCAGCGGAAACACATGACCTGGTCGCACTACGTCACGCGGTGCGCTGTCAGGGTGTATCGCAACCTGGATGGTGTGGGCACGATCCGCGGCCGAGATGCCGGTGGTCACTCCTTCTGCCGCCTCAATAGACACAGTAAAGTTGGTCCCAAACGGTGATGTGTTGTCGCCGACCATCAACGGAAGTTCAAGGCGATCCAACTGCGCTCCGGTCATGGCTACACAGATCAACCCGCGCCCCTCTCGTGCCATGAATGCAATCGTCTCAGGCGTGGCAAACTGCGCCGCGCAGACCAGATCGCCCTCGTTCTCGCGGTCCTCATCATCGACCACAATGATCATGCGGCCCTGTGCATAATCGTGTAATGCTGCTTCAATGTTGGCAAACATACCCTTTCTCCCTGGTGCTATCGTTGGAGCAGTCGCTCGACGTATTTTGCAATAATGTCGACTTCCAGATTGATCTTGTCACCGACCTGTTGTTG
>JBCDFA010000239.1:0-12313 GCA_039178835.1 Chloroflexota bacterium | reverse complement strand
TAGCTCCCAAAACACGCACATCAAAGGCCATACCAGTACCTTTACCTATCGCTGGAGCGAAGAAAGAGACCTATCGCGAAATCTACATGATAGAACGAAGTGGTGACGGACATTTTACGGACGTTTGCTGTATACACTACTGGTATTGCTGGTGTTGCCCGCCCATAGCAAGCCTCAGCAATAGCCAATGAGAACCCCCTGATAGTTTGTGTTCTCAGGCGTTTGTTGCCTCACTGTTCATACCATATTTGATTTTGTAGTACAAAAGGGATCACATTCATGAACCAATCACGTCGAAAAATGAACATTGTACTGCTGTTGTTTGTCGTTGCATTCGGCAGTTTCCTTAGTCTAACAGTCATCCCGTCTACTGAAGCAGCCGGGCCATGTGTTGCCGGTCCACACAATGGTGTGATTAACTCCGACCAGAGTTGGTGTGCGGCCAACAGCCCCCATCTTGTAACGGGCACTGTCACGGTTGCCAATGGTGTCACACTGACAATCGAACCAGGCGTTGAAGTCAGAATGAGTGGTGCAAACACCTCTATCATTGTCAATGGTACGGTAGATGCTCAGGGCACCTCTGCTGATGGTATTCTCTTCACCACAAACAACTTTACTTTTGAACCTGGACAGTGGAAACAACTTATATTCAATGCAAGTAGCACTGCCAATGTCTTTGATTATGCGACTATCGAGTACGGTGGGTACTTTGATCCAGCAGTCGATATTCGTACAGATGACTTTACCATGCGTAATAGCATTATTCGTAACAATGCACTCATTGGCATGGAACTAAACAATGCCTCACCAACCATCAGGACTACCAACTTCACCAACAATGTTGGTCGTGCCCTTGAGCTTAATGGTGCGAGTTTTCCAACATTAGATGAGTTAAACGCCAGTGGCAATGATTTTGATGGTGTATCAATCAATGGTACCACAATTACAGAAGATTATATATGGGGACAGGGTATCGACAACTACCTGGTCACTGACAGTGTCACAGTCAACCCGGATACCACCCTAGATATCGTGCCCGGCACAACTGTGCGGTTTCTTGGTACAAACTATTACGGTAGATGGCACCTTGACCGCCGCGGGCACTGCCGATGAGGCCATCCTTTTTACCAGCGCTCAGTCCACACCCGCGCCAGCACAGTGGAGAAAGATAGTCTTCAATCCGTTGAGTACTGATAATGTGCTCGATCATGTCACTATTGAATATGGTGGCTATTTCCAACCGATGGTCGATGTGCGAACCGATAGTCTCACCATCAGTGACACGACCATTCACGACGGCGCAGGAATTGGTATGCAACTGAATGATGCTTCGCCAACCATCAGCACCACCACTTTTACCGACAATGGCGGTCGTGCATTAGAGCTAAACGGTGCCAGCTTCCCGACATTGAGTGAGCTGAGTGCCAGTGGTAACGGTTTTGACGGGGTCACCGTTACTGGTACCACAGTTACTGACGACTACACCTGGGGCCAGGCTATAGATAACTATCTGGTCACTGGCAACGTGACAGTCAACCCGGACACTACCCTGGATATCGTGCCCGACACAACCGTACGGTTTATCGGTACGAACACATCGCTCATTGTGGATGGAACGTTGACAGCTGTAGGAACCACTGATAACCCGATCCTTTTTACCAGTGGGCAGTCAACACCTGCGCCAGGGCAGTGGAAACAGATTGTATTTAATGACGATAGCCAGAACAGTGTTTTAGAATATGTAACCGTTGAGTATGGCGGCTACTTTGATCCGGTCATTGTGATTGGTACTAGCTCAGCAACCATCCGCAACAGCACCATTACACGTAGCAACGATGACGGTATTGAAGTATCTGCCGGATCACCAACGATTACCAACAACAATATCGTGGCCAATGCCGAATTTGGCTTACGCAATACCAGTACAGGTACGGTAGGTGCCACGTGCAACTGGTGGGGCGCCGCGTCTGGCCCAACCAACGACGCAAATCCTGGTGGTCTTGGTCAGACCGTATCCGACAACGTTATCTTCAGCCCATGGCTGACAGCCGAAGCACCCAACGATACCTGCCAGAGCGGGGTTGGTGGTGATGGTCGGGTTGTCTATCTTCCGCTACTCATTCGATAGGACCGACACACGATGAAGCGGACAGGGTGCTCAATCGGGCACCCTGTGGACTATTGCCACAACCACCATACCAGCCCAATATGGAGCAGTGTACTCACAACCAGCACAAGGAGAAAAGAAACATGTTGGGTCTTGTGGCGAAAGAGCGCACGACCCAGCCAACCGCCCGGAAACCCACCTACCAGCGCAAGACCATGCAGCACAAACTCGGGGATGCGTTGGCCCTGCTGCCTCGACTGCCCTTTATCCCAGCCGTAGAAGAGCAGCGTCACCACACTCCAGCCCACAATCCACGCAATATACCAGTGCACGTTGAGGAGTGTCACCATCATACCCACCAGTGCAAGTGATGCGATAGCGGCGATGAGGCCAAATCGACGATAGGGCGATGGTCGGCGTGTCGATGCACGGCGTCTGGGTTGTTGTGTTGAATGGGAACGTGGTCGCATAAGAGCCTCACTTTGTGCAATTCAAGAGGTATTCTGTATACCATACCATAACAAGGGTTGACTCCTATACCCCGCAGGTATACAATTAATATACTAAAACATGTGTTCTTTTTGATGAAGGGAATGCGCTTATGGACCCCAGCTATTTTCAGGAACTCTACCGCTACAATTTCTGGGCCAATCGACAAGTATGGGCATGTATCACACACATTACTGACGACCAGTTTATCCAGAAACTCGATTATCCCGACGACATGCTCAAGAACCAATGCTTTCACACGATGGCGGTAGAGTCATGGTGGTTTCGCTTTCTCAAGGAAGGGGTGGTCGTCTTCCTCGACTCAGCCAACTACCCCGACCGCGCTGCGATTCGAACTCAATGGGATGCAGTAGAAGCATATGTTGAGACCTACTTCAACAATATTACCCCGAACGAACTAACACGCGAAGTGAAGCCCGATTTCTGGGAACAACGTCCTTCTGTGCATGTGTGGCAAGCCTTGCTCCAGGTGGCCCATCACAGCACCGACCATCGTGCACAAATGCTGGCGGGCCTCCACGCACTTGGCGCTCCCACGATTGAACAAGACTACCTGGGCTACCATTTTTCAAAGCACTAACATTATCTCTATTAAAGCATTTGTAAAAAAGACATTCTATACGCCATTCAATCTGTTGAAGCTTCATTCTGCGCTATGTATCAGTTGATCCGCACAGCTTTGGAGGCGTGACTGGTTGGCCTATGTGTCGTGAATAGTGGCACGTGGCTTAGTCCCTTGTGAACCAACCACACTAAAGATGGCAGGGCATGGTATGATAGCGCAGTTAACTGTCTTGCGTAGACCATAGAATCATAACCTTGCATTGGTTGAAGTGTGGGCCTGGCTCACGTATTGGCGGGTATGGCGTATCCGAACACACAATCTGGTAGACCAACGATACCGCGTCTGGCTGGCTGGCTTACTCGCTGGCCAGTGCTCCAGCCATGGCACCTGACACCGCTCCTGGCCCTGCTGATCGTAGTAACCATCCCTTTTCTCTGGATGAGTCTGGTTGCGTCGCCGAATGTGCGTGTTGATGTGGGCATCTGGGGCGATCACACCTACCTCAGCGGTGTCCACGATATTGAGCGTAGTTCCAGTGAGGACTATCGCTGGACCACTGACCGCGCAGAACTGGTACTACCCAATTTGAGTGATCGCTATCGGGTGCTTGAGCTACGAGCGCATGGTTGGCGACCCGATGAGCAAGCCTCGCCACTAGTACGAGTCGATGTCGATGGGGCACCGATTGCGGAGATTCAGACTACCCCGGAGTTGCGAGTCTACCAAGTGCTTTTGCCGGAGAGCACCAACAGCCCGGTGTTGCGTATCGGGTTTGAAAGTGATATCTACGTTCCTGCCGGTGATCCACGTCAGGTTGGCTTTGCAATTGATTGGATCGCCATTCATGCCTTAGGCCAAACGGCTCCGCCTTCATTGTGGCATCTGGTCAGCCAGATTATACTGCTTAGTCTACTCGCTGTGCTCATTCGTATGCTGGTTATTCCGCGAGGCTGGGCAGTAGGGGCGATGGCACTGCTCTGTGGTGGTGTGGTGTGGGCGAATATGCAGCAACCACTCTGGATCAGTCAGGCGATTATCCACTGGTTGATTGTGACCATCCTCCTGTTGTTTGCCACGTGGTGGCTGGCCCCGCGATTGCACAAACTGCTACTTCCCTGGATGTCGTCGCCTCAGGCTGGGGTTGCGCTGGCGTTGTTTATTGTGGCATTGGCATTGCGTCTGGCCGGATCGAGCCACCCACTGTTTAACTCTCGCGATGTTGATGTGCATATGCGCTGGCTTGATATTGTCGAGCAGGGCCAGTTGTACCTCTACTCGACGCCTGGTGAGTTGCGTAATCAACAGACCTTTAACCCACCAGCGGGATATGTTCTGCTAATGCCCCTGACGCTGCTGTTGCCGTCAGCGCGTCTCGTGGTGCAGACGGGTGTTGGCCTAATCGATGCGATTGGTTGTCTGCTGCTGCTGCCCATCGCCCGTGAATTGCGACTTCCTGCACGTGCGGCACTGCTGGCGATGGCCTTGTACATCGCGTTGCCCATCAACACGACCATGCTCTGGTGGGGTTTTGCCACCAATGCGATGGCGCAGACCTTCTGGCTACTGCTGTTATGGTTGCTGCTGCGTCTCGTCCGCAAACCAGATCGCCCAGCGCTGGTGAGCTTTGTGGTGGTCAGCGCTGTCACGCTCATGACCCACGTCGGCGCATTGGTGTTGTTGGTGGCTATCATCGGGTTTTGTGTGGTGTTTGGATGGCGAGCCATGCCGCCCGAGGGTCGGCGTGCGTTGGTCGTTGGATTGGCACTAGCGTTGCTGGTGGTTGTGCCGATCTACTTCACGGCTGCCGCTGCGCCGATCTTCGCACAATCACGTGATGGACCAGGCTTCGACCTCAACGCATCATTGGCCAAAGGCTGGGCTGACCGTGAGCTACGTGCAGGTCTGGTCAGCCGTGGTTTTGTGATTGCGTTTCTGGCTCCGATACTGGCGCTGGCACCCTTTGGCATTGGGATGCTCATCACCTCCCGTGAGCGACATCCGCTTCAGCGTACCTTGGTCATTGGCTGGATTCTTGTATGCGTAACATTTATTGCCGTCTATATGAGTCTCGGCTATATGACACGCTATATTTATTTTATAACACCCCTTGTCTGTCTTGCAGTTGGTGCATTGCTTGCCTCTATTCAGCGGCGTCGTGTAGGGCGTCTTGTGGCGCTGGTTTTAGTGTTATTTATTATATGGTCGGGCTCATCGCTCTGGACCGAAGGCGTCCTGCTGCGGGTCAAGCCATCGCTGGTATCGCTGACGCATTAGCCCCAAATCTGACCTGCCCAAATACCATTCTCCTTCACGCTAGTTGGTGTTCCAGCGCAACTCGAATAGCGGCCCCTCGCGAGGGCAAATGGAGTTTTCGGTACATGGTCCGTATGTGTGCTCTCACAGTGGAGGAGCTTATTGTGAGTTCTTCAGCAATCTCGGAGTTTGTTAACCCCTGAGCCATCAGTCGTAAGACATCGGCTTCTCGTGATGTAAGATCCTTTAGATACTGTACATAGGATGGTGATGATCCTACTTCGTATGAGATAAGGTTGACAGGAACCATTTTCTGTAAATCTAGTGTTTGCTCAGTCTGATGTGTTTCATTTACCTGTTCTCGTATACAAAAACTCAGAAGTTCTTCGCGGCGGCACATCGAAGCAATCTGTTCCAGAATGGGGTAGCTGTGTGTCAATCCCAGTTCAGTGCATAGTTCACGTTCTAATTGGGCACTTGCTTGGGCTAATTTGGTTGCCTGCTCACTAGCACCTATATGTTTCGCAAAGTACCCTGCATATGTCAGAATGTGCACGTGTTGTATGGTTGATAGATCGTGCATACACGCAAAAGCACTACACCAGCTATAACCTTCATGGAACTGCTTGCGTGTATCCCAAAATTGATATAATGCTAGAGCCAAACGAATCCCCATCTGATGTGCTTCCTTGTTTCTATAACACCATGCAAGTGCTATACGAAGGTTATTGTATTCACTTTCCAACATCTGGAAATGAGTTTCCTGATTAGGGCCAGCAAGATGCGGTGCCAGTGCCTCAGCCAAAGAGACATAGTAGGCAGCGTGTTGTTGTCGTACCACTTCGGTTTCGTTGTGTTGAACTAGCCGTTCCAGTACATAAGACCGAATGGTTTCCAGCATGGTAAAGCGTGGTGTGCTGCTATTGGGAGATGTAGGCTCGATCAGATGATGATCGAGCAGGGTACGAAGATGCTTCATAATGTCCGTCGTAGTCGTATCTTCTTCCGTTGCAATCTCTTCACAGTCGCAAACGGCTGCTGCGCCCTCGATGGCGAATCCTCCCTCGAAGATGGCCAGGCAACGAAACAGTCGTTGGGTAGACGCGGGCAACAGACTATAACTCCAATCAAGTGTGGTTTGCAGGTTTTGATGATGTGGCACACCATCACGGACACCTGCTGTTAAAAGGCCCATCCGCTGTTCGAGTTGTTCTAACAGGAGTGGGAGTGATAATCGAATGTTTTGTGCTGCCAATTCTATCGCCAGTGGAAGGCCATCCAGTCTTTGACAGAGTGTTCTCACCATTGGCGCGTTGTGTTCTGTCAAAGCAAACTGCGGCTCCACCGTGGTTGCCCGATGCATGAACAATGCAATAGCGCTGTAGGTAGACCAATGCGACCAATCCGTATCGTTATTGGGGTCGGGGATGGTGAGTGGTCGTACAATGTATACTTGTTCATTGTTTAGGTATGTTTGTATCCGACTGGTAATCAGCAGTTTGATATGTGGTGCATAGATGAGTAGTCTGGCTAGCTGGGTAGTCGCATCGAGCAGGTGCTCGAAGTTATCCAACACAAGGAGCAGCTGCTTCGCTTGAAATGCTTTGATTAAGGCTGTTTCTAGATTCCCCGGTATGGTGTTCTGAATACCCATATGCTGGGCAAGAAGATGAAACAATTCTTCTGGATGCGACACAGCCGCACACGGTATGAACACCACACCATCGGCAAAATGTCCCCCCACCTCAGCAGCAACTGCCAACGCCAGCTGTGTTTTGCCGACGCCTGGTGCACCAGCCAACGTCAGTACTTGGTGATCGGTATCGCATACAAAGGTCCGAACTTGCTCGATATCCTTCTCACGTCCAAAGAGTGGTGTTGATGGATTGGCTGTAAAGATCGTAATCTGCGGTTCAGCTACATATGGTGTTGTGTTATAGGGCATCAATGTGGCAGGTAAAAGATTGGGATGGTTTCGTGCACATGCGACCATTGCTGCATAGTCATCGGGTGCTATTTGGAGCACTTGAGCGAGACGCTGGATCATTTCCAACGATGGGCGCAATGCCCCCGATTCGATTTTACGAACGGTACGCTCCGCACACACAAGCTGCTCCGCCAGGTCCTTTTGGGTGTATCCCAACAGCTTGCGTCGTCGCTGAATCCATTGGCCAAATGCATTATGGCACAACATGACACAATACTCCTTCCTTTACCACTTCGCTACATATTGATTTTTATGTATTAGGGTCTTATTTATATCCTATCTCTACTTTCCATCATAACATATCTTTATAATTGTGGCAAACACTACCTGATTCGGTATTGGAAAAATAAATTTGGTGAACATATTGATATTGTCTGTAGGTGTCAAGATGTTTATGGGCTGTCTTTTCACAATGTCAAGCATATAACAGTCATCATTTGTGGTGTGTTCTTGTGTATACATAGGGGCCGGTTTTGGGGCCGGTTGGCGCATAATCAGTGCGATATTGCTAGCAAACATTGGTTGGTTAGACGATAGACAGCCCCCGATGACGTGTGTATACTCAAACTCTGATGGAGTATGGGCACCTTTAGGGACCCCTGAGTCACGCATCTGCTCCAACGAGCGCATCGAAGCTGTTGCTAGAGAGGAGTTGCGACCTATGCCACCACGTGACACGACGGCGGCTCAACCACTGGTATTGTTGGATTACGCGGCGACGGGTACGGAGTTGTGTGCTCGCCAGCGTCAACTCGCGGCCCAGTTAGCCCCGGTGCTAGAGCGCCTGCTGCACAGCTGTACCGAATATGCCATCGGGGTCGGGGAGTTTGATCTGGTCGGGCGCATGCAGCGGTCTGCCGATACCACCGAACACACCCACGACCATTGGCTACGGAGCGTAGCCGAGGCTTTTCTGGCTGCCGATACCGGAGTGGTGACCACCACCGCGTATGAGATGATCGCAGCGCTGGCTGACGCGCCAGCCATTAAGAAGGCGAACATCGTGGAGGAACTGGCGGCGCTGGAGACCGCCGCTGATCGGTTTGCCTATGTGCAAAACACCTATCCTGATTTGATTACCCACCAGAACTACCCAACAAATGAGAAGGGGGTCAACACCCACATTATGATGGACCCTCCTGCGAGCGAATTGATGTTAGGAACACGGGTAGATTATGGCATGAATATCGGCGATAGCATCCATCCGGGAGATCTGCGTATTCGCAGTTTTGTCATCAACGATCCGAGTTTGCGTGCCGCGGGCGAAGCACCGTCGATCTATGAGGGGCCATCACGCTGGAACTGGCATAATGCTGAGTGGACGGTACCGGGGACGCATTTGCTGGTGTATGAGGTTACCTTTGGGGATGAACCGCCCCAGTATTACACCATGGAACAGACGATCGTCGAATCGACAACGTTTGCGGCCCAGCGGCTGGCTGAACAGTCTCCAGCATTGGATGCCGAGATGTATCTGCTCTCCCTCACCATGATGCTGGAACAAGCCGAGCAGTTAGAAGGGGCTGATCCCAAGCAGATCGAACAGTTGGCCGCCGCGCTGGCCAATGCCGAGGCGTTATTGGCCGAAGGTGGCACACCCCTCCCGGCAGTGTTGGTGACTGAAGAGACTTCGCAGACGTTGCCGCTCAATCTCTTTGTGCAGGAAACCGCTGAAGGGTTTGCCCTTATTGACCTGACCAATCCGCATCCTGATGCGGCACGGACCTACCGTGGTGACACGCTGGAGGCGGCATGGGCCGATTTTGTGGAGAATAACACCCTGCCGGCGGGCCAGCTTGCCGCGACTCCTCCAACTGAGCGCGAAAGCTCGCCTGATTTATGGAATGTGCATAGCAATGGGCGGAGTACGCTGGAAGAGTGGAGCAATGGGCTGGGGATCTTTTCGGCGGTAGGAATGGGGGCCGGGATTGTGCTGCTCTTTGTTCCTGGGGGCCAACTTGCGGGTGCACTCATCCTGGCGGGATCGCTATCACTGGGTGCGGTATCGACTGGCCTAAGTATGGCGGATCGGGCGAAGTATGGCAATCTGACCTGGAATACCCAGACACAGCTTGAAGTGTTAGAGTTGTTGGCCACCGGCTTTGTAGGTACACGATTGGTTGGTTCTGGGGTGAGGATGACAGCCAAAGCGATAGGTGCATATGGTGTACAACTAGAAATCTTAGAAGTAGGGACTGATGTTACCAGCACCTTCTTATTAAGCAAGGAATACTATGAGCAGATCGAGACTATAAGAGGGGACCCAGACCTCAGTGAAGATGAGAAGGAAAAGTACATCCGCGAGATTGCCCAGCAGGCCATAGCTATGGGCGGATTGATAATGATCGGCTCTTCGGTTGTAAATCTGGACTCACTTTCTGCCATTACTTACCAACAAAAAATACGCATCGACAAGGCTATTGATAATGCTGGAATAAATCCCCAATTAGCTGAAGCTATTCGGAATTCGGAAGATTTGCAAAAGGTCTTGCGAACACAGGAATACAATGTAACAACCTTGCAAAGCGAATGGTTGGAGTGGACATCTCTGCCAAATTCGATGTCGAAACCAGATTTTGAAGTATGGGTGACAGATTATAGTCTGTATAATGTTTCTGCCAATGATATCGTTGATTTCTACAATAAACTGGACAACCTAGAGGAGCATTCCAATACTTCGTTGAGAAGAGATATGTTTGTAAACTATCCGGGGTTTATCGCACATACACGTGAAGATGACATGCTACTACAAAAGCTTGTATACAGTAGAGATGAGATATCGAATGGTATGTCTGACGATAGCTTGGTCAAGTCAATGGGTTCGATAGTCGATGCCGCATACCTGGCTGGATTGGACGTACAGTCATCACAGCAGTTATTCCTTGAGGCAACGGGCTTTGGGTCGTATCACGTTAAAGAACTCGGAGATCTTGCTGCTGATGGAACCCTCACAAAATTACTGAGAAGTGGTTTTGATCATCAAAACATTAACCTGTTGTTAGATAAGTATGATAAAGTTAGTTTAAGAGCGGTAGATAGAATTACAGCTGAGAATCGGCAACCGCATCGTGCAGTGAAGGCCATAGAATTTGCCGATGAGATAGGTTTACGTGATGAAGTTGCTCGACATGTGAATAGTGGTAAGTTCCAGAATCTACCAGGTCTTACTAATATACTTGAAAAAATACAGGATGAGTTAAAACGTGGGCAATATGGAACACAGCACCAACTTGAAGAAGCTATTAGACGGTCTAGGCACGGTAACATTGTAGCTGTCGAAACATCAACAGATCCGCCAGGTAAAGGTGATGTCATTGATATTACCGATGGTGAGGCTCTCCAGATGAAAACACTGACAACCAAGGATGGTATGAAAGTCGCAGATGAAATTCGTTTTGCAGCTAGTCAGTTTGATGACGAGGTACCACCAGCCGGTTATAAGCGTATCATTGATATTCAGATTGACAATAGTCAAAATCAATTGGTCAATCTTGATCGTCAGCAGGTCCTTTATGATTTACAACATCAGTATTTTCTCAAACAAACACATCTGGTTAATTTTGATGTAGAGGAATTGTGGATTAAGACCCCAAATGATACATACATGTTTACACCAGATGAATTTCCCTAATTATGGAGGTATGAGCATGGTGAATCGCTGGTATGTGGATGATGATCCAATTCTGCGTTGGAAAGCCTACATTGGCCCGTTGTTTCAGGCACCGGACCAGGCGGTAGCGTGGTTACGCCAGCTGCTGGAGGCAGCCGAGGCGGAGAAGGTCTGTACGGTGTATGCCACGGATACCTATCAACGCACCAAGGATGGCCCATTTCCGGCCTTTGTGCAAGCGGAGTATGAGCGCACTGGGGTGGTGGATCTCGATGTCTTCCGCTGGAGACGCACGGACCAGATTGGGGGACAGTTAGCATACTATGACCCCCAGGGGCAGGTGCAGGAAACCGAAGTCTTTGACCTGGGCGTGTTCTGGCAACAGTGTCACGCTGATACGTCTGACACGACCTCCTGGTGGTATCATCGACCTGTTTTGAGGTTTTTGGGGCCAACGCTCGCCACCCGAGACCCAGCGGAAATGACTCGGATCAAGCAGGGTGTGCATCCCGATGCAGGGGTTGTATTAGCCCTCTATTCGGATATCTGGTTGCCTTGGATTGATGGCCTTGTGGATGAGACGCATGAGGTGGGCAAGGTGTATGACAATCGGGCGTTAGCACGGCAGCACACGCCTCGGCTCAATCGGTTTCTGGCGGCGGTACACGCGGCTACACAGGCATTAGGGTGTGCGTGGTCTCTCGACCGGGAACCGGATGCGTTGGCTCCAAACTGGGCGTTTATGGTGCACGACACGGGGATTGATCTGGAGGCGACCTTACCAGAGGGAGTGAAGGAGAATGACGGGATGGGCTTGTCCCCGTTTCAGAAAATGCAGTCGGACGCGCACACATTTATGGGAGCATTGCGGCAGGCACGGGAGGACCCCACAGCCCCACGCACACCGATAGCCTTGTACAGGTGGCCTACAGCCAAGAAGCAGCAGATGCTGGCGGAACGGGGCATCCCGTGGCACATGCACGAGGAGGATTAGGGCGATGGTGCTCCTGAACCGATGGGAAGTGACCAAACACGGGAAGGTGCACTGGGTGGCCGACCTGCAACCAGCTTTGCCCTACCCCGACCAACTCATTCAGTGGTTCCAGCAGGTCCTGGCCGCCGCGGAAACAGAAGAAGTTCTGATCGTGCAGAAGGTGGCCGCGCTGGACTTCGATCAGCGGGAGGATGGGCCCTTCTCGCAGTTTGTGGTGGACCACTATCAGCGTACCGGACGCATTGAGTTCGACTACTATAGGCGAGAGGAAGACTGTAGGATTA
>JBCDFA010000238.1:0-12367 GCA_039178835.1 Chloroflexota bacterium | reverse complement strand
GCACTCGAGCGCCCCTTGTTCCTTGTATCTACGTTTCCGCAATGGGCTGGTAGGCATTGGGGTCATCAAAACCTGCAATCCACGCGGCAGCCTGGTGGCAGGTACGCGTTTGTGGCGGCACCCGAATGAGGTACTGGCGTCCGGTCGATGGGCAGATAACTGACACGCACACCAGATCTTCGTCGCCAACCATTGCCACCTTCAGGAGTCGTCGTTCGCCACCAGGATCGCTGTCGCGGTCGAGTACCTCGGCGTTGGCCTGCTCCAGAAATGCCTCGTAACCCATGCGCTCCAGCATCACACGCCGTCGCTCTGCATTACGCTCATTGAGCACCTCTTCAGCCGTGATCGTCTCTGGGTGAAACACGATGCGCTCATTGACCGGCACGCCACGCCAACGCAACTGAGCCGAACGTGCTGCAACAGGCAGCCACTCGATTTGTGTATCTGCCAGATCGATCCACGAATTGACCGCAAGTGTAGCTGGCAGATCGGTCAGGTTGACGCAACCACGCAGATCGAGTTGCGAGAGATTGGTGAGCCACGATGGGAGGGTTTGCAACTGTGAACACCCCCGCGCAATCAGGCGGCCAATCTGGATGGTGGCTTGTTGTGGCCACTCGCGCAGACCAGTACAACCGGAAATATCGAGAAAATACACATCCAATCCCTCAGGAAGACGTTGAAGAGCAGTGCATTCACGAAGTACGAGTGAGCCAACTTTGAAGTTTTCCGGCAATTCGACGATCTCATGGCATCCTTCCAGATCCAGACGGTACTCGACCTGTAGATCATCGGGTAACGATTGAATGCGAGTATGCTGGAGATTAAGCTCGTAGCAGCGTAAACCTTTGGGTAGACTCTGCAATGTCGTGCATCCTGCGAGATTGAGGTGGCGCACGGTGAGATTGTCTGGCAACGTTTCTAGTTGTGTACACCCACTCAGATTAAGCCGATCAATTGTGAGACCACTGGGCAAACCTATGTAGTCGTAGCCATCAACGAATGTGAGGCCGCCATCAACGTGCATGTTTTCGGGCGCTTGTCCTTCTACAATTAATTGGCGAGCCTTGGTGACTGATACGGGTGTTTGATTGTTCATGTGTTGTTGCATGATGCCCCTGTTGTTTAGTCTACGATACGACGGATGGCCTCAGGCGAATATTCACGCTGCATCCACACGCGATAGGTGCCACGTGGCAGTTTGATTTCGCTATGTTCCTCATGGATGACGGACGCCGTATCAGATGTGACGTTGAGGTATAACATCCCACCATGCTCCCAAAGTTCGGCGGTATCGGGGGCTGCAATGCGATGACTATGTCCGGTTACTTCACCAAAGGCCAGAACGGAGTGTGGTCGTCGTTGCGCGTCTTTGGGAATGGTCTTGGTTGTTGCAATAAGTACATCTCCATGTCGCCACATACAAGTTCTCCTTATGTACGTGATAAAAAATCGCTTATACCTGTAATTACTTTGTCTTCTAATTCATATCTTCTGTGTTATATGTAGCATACCATGGAGATGTGACAGCAAATGTCACAATTTTGCGAGGTTGAAGGGTGTCATTAGGAAGACAAATGCCCATTGTCTCTTACACAGACAATGGGCATTCTTTTTATGGGTTTGGTCTCGGTGTTGCCTTGACCGGTGGTAGTTTTGGTGGTTCTGGTTCGGACGGCGGGTCGGTCGGGTCTGGCGCCGGTGGGTCGGTGGGTTGTGGCGCCGGTGGGTCGGTGGGTTGTGGTGCCGGTGGGTCGGTTGGCTCAGGGTCGGGCGGACTGGTCGGCTGTGGTGCCGACGGGTCGGTGGGTTGTGGCGCGGGCGGATTGGTGGGTTGTGGTGCCGGTGGGTCGGTGGGTTGTGGCGCTGGCGGGTCGGTGGGTTGTGGCGCGGGCGGATTGGTGGGCTGCGGTGCCGGTGGATTTTCATCACGATCACGGTCACGTGATGGTGGATTTGAAGGCTGATCTTCCGGCGGCTCTGCCAATTCTGGCGATACAGGTGTCGGTGGTAATGGGCTTGCTGGCACAGGTGTCGGCGGTACGGCTGTTGGCGGGACCGCAGTTGGTGGAACCGGGATCGGTGTATCTGCCAGAATGGTTGGCATCATATCAATCACTTCGCTGGTTGGTTCGCGTGGTGATGAAGATGATGTCGCTGGTTGATCTGATTCTGGTGGTGCAGCATCGACGACCACTGCTTCGGTTGGTGGTACAGCTGTTGGCTCGATGGGTACGGTTGGAGTCGGTGGCACTGCTGTTGCGGTTGGTACACTAGTCTCGGTTGGTTGTAATGTTGCCGTTGGTGGCAGCGTTGGTAGACCAGCAAATTCACGCACATTGTTTACGCTAATTGAGCCGAGCACTGGCTCACCTGATGCGATCGGAAGGCGAAATCCAAGCATCAACAGCATTCCTGCAAAAAACAGTGAGAGCAGTTTAACAACAGCTGTAGGTCTGTATCGACTAAAGTGTACTGGTGGTGTGCTGTGCCCTTTGTGCACAACCAGTGCGGTAATATTATCGTGACCACCTTCTATATTGGCTGCCTGAATCAATTCACGTGATGCTAAAGATGCCGTATTGTTGCTAAGAATACGTGATATCTCTTCGTTATTCACAAGCCCATGCAGCCCATCGCTACAGAGCAACAAGGTGTCTTCATCTTGCCAATCTGTTGTGATAATATCGGCTTCAACGCTTGCCTGTACCCCAACTGCCCGCATTAGCGTTCCCTGTGCACCACATGCTTTTGCACGCTGTTCCGCTTCCTCAAGGCTCAAGCCATGAGTCTGCATCTGATCAGTCATCCAGTTATGGTCGGTTGTAAGCTGTGTGATCGTACCATCGCGCAGTCGGTAGGCGCGACTATCGCCCACATGAGCAATAATGAGCTTGTCCTGATGAATGACCGCACACACGACGGTCGTGCCCATTGTGCGTTTTTTCGATTGACGATGTGTTCGTGCTGTTTGATAAATGCTGGTATTGGCTTGCTCAATGGCTTGTTGCAAGGCATTAACCAGATCATCGCTAGGATTGCGGTAATAGGCAGAACAGATCTGTTGCACCGCAGTAGCACTGGCGACGTCTCCACTATCATGTCCGCCCATGCCATCAGCGACGACATACAGCTGCCCCTTGCGAGTGAGTAGGGTCTGCTCGTTTTGTTTATGGAGTGATGTAAGAACTGTGCGGAATGAACCATAACTATCTTCGTTGATTGGCCGCACATGACCACGGTGGGATAGCATTCCTTCATCAGTTGGTTGGATCATGGGTAGACTAGACATGGTTGTATTCCTACGCTACACCTGTCGCAGCCTCAAGCACAGGTGGTTCTTCGAAGATGTGCTGGGCTGCACTCAAGAGATCATCAAAAAGATCGGTTGCAGTCGGGTAACGGGCTTCTGGATTAGGTTGTAGGCAACGTGTGACGACATGCACAAGGCGTGTGTGCAGGGCTGCTGTTAAGTCGTTGATGTCAGGTATCACCATTCGTCCTTCACGAAGATCAGTAGTGGTTCGATGAGCAAACAAGCGTCGCCCAGTGAGTAGTTCATAGATCAGAATGCCCAGCGCATAGACGTCTGCACGACCATCGCATTCATTGAGCGCATCTGTTTGTTCAGGGGCCATATATTGTGGTGTTCCAACGGCGATTGGTTGCCCCACAAAATCTGGTGCCCTGGCAATACCAAAATCAATCAGGATGGCGTGTGGTGCGCCCTGTTCGAGCATAATGTTGCTCGGTTTAAGGTCACAATGAACAATACCACGTTGGTGGAGGTACTCCAGGGCGGAGGTAAGTTGCGCAACAATGCCTACCACCGTTGCCAGTGGGAGTGGTCCACACCGTGACCGTAGTAAGTCCTCGATAGTTTTTCCAGCAATATAATTGATTGCAAGATAATCTAATGTCCCTACGCCGGGAATGGCCCCACGACCATGCTCCACATACTGGACAATATTGTGGTGTCGCAACCGTGGTAGCAGGACTCCTTCGTGATAAAAGAGGCGTCGTGCCTGGTTGGGCGCCTCTGGCCGAAGAAGTTTAATTGCCACAAGACGACGTTCATGACGCTTGGCATGACTTGTTTGCTGAAATGCCAGATGGACGCTTCCCATACCACCATCGCCCAATATACGGCCAATCTCAAAGGTGCTGCCGGTGGTACTGTATAACATCTGTGGTTTGGAACCAAGCATTTGTTGTGTGGTAGCTTGGTTCCAATTGGTTGATGTATTCCACGCTTGTTGTGCCATTGATCTCGCGCTCCTATCGTTCGAGTAAGTACGGTTACCCTAATGGTCCCCAGAAGTCGGTGTGCGATTCTTGGTGCTCATCTTGAGCAGGCAGTTCTTCCTGTGATGGAACCTGTTTATGGGTTGCTTTTGAGACTTCTGTTGACTGGTGTGACGATGGAGTGTGTTCCTCTGTCTGCGTTATGGCTTCTTGATCGTTGGTCTGAGCACTCTTGTTGTGTGCAGGTTGCAGTGTTGTGCTCTCTTTCACCGATGTACTTTGGGTTGGTTCTTCTTGCCACGTTTCCTGACCACCATCAGTTGGTAAGGGGCCCCAGAAATCGGTATGGGTGGGTTCCTGGACCTCTTGTGGTACTTGCGGTCTGAGTTTCGGCGTATCCACCTGCTTTTGATGATTACGGAACATCGGTAATGGTGGTGGTTGCGTGGTGGGTGACTCTGGTTCATCCTGGGTGATTGGCTTCTGGACAGCAGCTTGTTCGTCTGGAAGTGATCCCCAGAAATCTGTGTGGGTCTGGCTGCGTGCCTGATCGATAGGATCGGGTATTTTGCTTTCTGTAGCACTATCGTCATGATTGTTTATCGTTGGCACGATTGTGTCCTGGTCTTGATCAAACTGGTCGTCCTGTGTTGGTGGAAGCGAAGCACTATCGTCTCCAAAGATGCGACGAATGAAGTTTTCTGATCTCGCTACCAGTTTATCAGCCGGTTTCTCTGACTGATTGATTTCAGGATGTTCTGGTTGTACTTCGACCGAATCATCTTCTTCATAGTCGTCCGAAGGAGAAATCGAATTCAGGTCTACATTGTCGGCGAAACCTGGTTGGATGAGTGAAGCACCCTGAAGTGCAAAGCCACCCAATCCAACATCGTCTTTTCCAGAGAAGATATCATCGTCAGCGGCATCTGGATGTTGCGATGGCGAGGCGCCATTCCCCGTTTGGTTCGGTTCTGATCGAGGTGTAGAATCAAGATTGAGATCGTCACTGCCATCTGGCTGAATTAGCCCAGCCCCCTGAAATGCAAACCCGGTTAGTGGTATTTCATTGGACGATTGACTCTGCTTTTTCGCTGTTTGTTGCTCACAGAACAGACAGGTGTTTCCCCAATCCTTGCGACGTACACGCTGACATTTGGGGCATACGTTGCGACGATTGTTGACATATGTTGGTGCAAATGCGCTTGCTGTTAATACAGAAGCTAACGTTATAAAAAGCAATACCTGTGCATATATGGGCAAGGGGGAACGCACATCCATGTTTCCTTGCACCACGGGCATAACCTCTTCCGCTGCACTGAGATCAGCAACCTGTACCTCTAAGTTGTAGGCACGTTGTTCTTCAAGAAGCGGCATTTGGAAGGTCAGACGGTAGGTGCTTGCCTCGTATTCCGTGATTTGCGTGGCGAATTCGGTAAGGTCTGCTGGCTGTGGATTGCTCAGGTGCAATCCGGTCGTTGCCTCTGCCAGATAGGTCGGCGCTGGTGTGGTGTTTGTGTTCAGAGTAATGGTATGGATAATGACACCCAGATCGCGTGCAATGGTAAGTGTGCGTGCACGTTCTTCTGGTGATAGCATTCTGTCTGAAATCAGAATGACAGCAGCAGGACGTTGAGCGCTGGTACCATCTTGTGCTACCTCATCAATAGCCCGTTGGAGGGTGGCATTTGCCGAACTTTGTGCAGAGGCATCAACAGGAATCTGGCGCAATGTATTGATAAGTGCATTATGGTCATGTGTGAATTCAGGTGTCTCGTTGGGCACCCCAGGGACAAAGAGTGATACGCGGCTATCGGAGAGGGCTGGCTCCTGCAGGAGCGCTGTTGCCGTATGGTGTATATCCTCTGCCGATGGGCCTGCCTGATCCACAACGAATGCAACGCTCTGTGATGCTGCCGGATCATTGGCGTCGAGTGGCACGTTGGTTACATCAAGCGCGGCATCTAGCGGCTCTCCGTCGAGTGAAAGGGTAAAGTCCTGACTTGTCAAATCAGGGACAGTCTGGCGCAACTGATTGAGTGGCCTGGCCAGCATGGTAATATCTGGATAGGCTTGCATGTCAAACTGCACATCGATATTCGCAGGCACAGTATGGTCCCACTCGCGAGCAATTAATACTTGTGTGCTGGAAGAAAGTCGCAATGTTCCCACATTTGCGTGAATAGCGATGCCGTGTTCTGCTCCATCTGCGGGAAGGGTTGAGGCATAACTCAGTTCATACATACCTTTGGTCGTAAAACCCTGGAGTTGTTCTGCGAAGTCTGTGAGTTGTCTGGTAGTGGGAGTTGATTGATACAGGCCATTGGTTCGACCTGTAAGTTGACGGAGTGCCCCACTCCCTTCCTCCAGCGATTGCCCATAACCAAATGCATTGACTTGAACATGGCGCGTTTCTGCAATCTGAGCGGCTTCGTTTGCGCCAGATGTACCACCCCCCACAATACTGGTGCGATCAATGCCATCACCAAATACCACCACATATGCTGGGCCACCGCGTTGTTCTGCTCGATTCGCAGCAGTGTTGATGGTTGTGACAATAGTGTTGTAGAGAGGGGTCTCTGCTTCATGTGGTTTGATGTCGGTCAAGGCGTCGATAACAGGAGCGCCTTCGGTTGTAAAAGGAACCGTGTGTGTTGACTCTACATCGCTGCGGCCATCACTGGGGACAAATAAACCAACTTCAATAGAGGTGTTGCTCGTATCTATCAGTTCCTCAACAAAGGACTGAATATCCTCGCGAATGTTGCGTAACTCATCATCGCCCAGAAACACACTGATATCCGCTACAATCGCGACTGTCAGTGGCTGTGGCGCACTATCGAGTGGTTGAATCTGAATAAGCTCACCGGGGATAGTTTGATCACCTTCTTCAATCACAAAGTTTCCGGCCCCCAGATTTGCAACACCCTGTCCGTACAGATCGCGTACAACAACCGTTGTGCGTAAGGTAGGATGTTGGGCTGAGTCTACACTCAGAATCTCCAATTGGGCCGTTGTTGCTGTGGCTGGTGTCGCGATAAATGGACTGATACACACAATCACCAATAGTATGATAAGACCAAACTGTAATTTAGTTGTTGACCACATGAGAAGCCTCCTCCAGCTCAAAGCGGAACTGCTGCTCACCAAGGCGAATGATATGTCCTGGTTGGAGACATGTTTTCCCAAGCACGCGTACATCATCAACCCACGTGCCATTTGGCGCATTTGAGTCCAATAGATAGTAGTTGGAGCCATCAAATCGTACGCTGGCGTGGTGTCGCGAAATATTAGGGGTGTTGATAACGATATCGTTGTGTTGGGCGCGACCAAAGTGAATATCCAGACGTGTGATCGGGAAAATGCTACCATCAAGGGCACCACCAAGTGCCACCAGTCGTGCACCTGCCAAGACTTGGTCGTCCATCAGCGTAGGCGTTTCATCAACAAACTGTTCAGAGGTAGTAAACCGAATCGTTATACGTCCGATCTGAACAGTATCACCATCTTTGAGTGGTTGGTGGGCTACAAAGGTCCCATTCACAAAGGTTCCATTGCGGCTGCCCCAGTCGTAGATGACAAAGGCTTTCTGGTCACGTTCAATATATGCATGTCGCGAGGAGACTGACTCGTCATCAAGAACCAATCGACATTCATTGGGATCACGACCAATGGTAAGACGAGTTCCGATTGCAAAGCGTTCGCCTACACCGCTGGGTCCCTCGATAACTTCCAGCCATGAGTTATCGTTAATCGACCCTTCTAAAAGTTCCGTATGTACAGGGTTCCCAAACTGGGTAATTGGTACACCACTGGCACTATGATCCCCCAGCCGCATGAGTGGTGTCTCATCTTCTCCTGGAGCCATAAGCTGACATTCAGGGCAGGTATTGTTCCAGCTTGGATGCATCTCACGGCTACAGGTTGGACAGGTTGCGGTTGTGCGGGTGCCAATTACGCCAAAGACGCCCAGTGAACCGACCAGCAGTAGCCCATTTCCAACATAGGCCATTCTGACGATCTGATCGAGCGATTGCCCAATGGCAGGAAAGGTGGCCGTTGGGATGCGGTTAATTGCCTGGATATCGATACCAAAGGCGGTAGCAGGCCATAAGCTCACGATGACACCGGGAAGTAGGAGGATTGCAGCGCTGCTCAGAAACAACACTGAGGTAATGATTGCTATGTTGCTGCGTCGATGAAGATGCAACGCGGCGGCGCCGCAAAGCAGTAGTACAAGCAATCCGGTGATGAGTGCTGGGGGGCCAAACCACCAACGTGCATTGGTAAAGGGTTCGACCATGGTCCAGAAAGTGTTCATGACTCACTTCCTTCCATCGTATGAGATACGTTTTGGCTGGTCTGACGACGTAGCCAGCGCCAGGGGGTGCTGCTTGGTTGGGCTTCTGGAAGGGGCTCATCTGCTGTTTTTCCAATACGGTTGAGCGCTTCTTGAAGCACAAGTGTATTGCTATAGCGTTGGCCAGGTGATTTGGCCAGGCAGCGTCGCACGATACTCGCCAGTTCAGCCGGAACATCGGGGCGCAGGTCTTCAAGTTCAGGTGGTGGGGTGAGCAAATGTTGTAATGCAAGATCACCACGATTGGCACTTTGAAATGGTGGATGGCCTGCAAGCAACTCAAAGAGCAGAATGCCATACACATAAATATCACTGCGTCGTTCAGCAGTAGCTCCTCCTGCTTCTTCAGGTGAGAGGTAACTGGCATTCACAATGACGTCACCGGTACGCGGTGGCGAGACTTCATCCCAGGTATCGCTGAGATTAATCAACGTGATACGACCAAGATGATCGAGATAGAGCGATGCTGGTGTCAATGTGCGACAAATAATGCCTTGCCCGTGCAGGTAATGTAAGATTTCTGTCAGTTGAATCGCAATATTGAGCGTCGTATGAATAGAGACCGGTTTTGATCCGGTAATATCGGCAAGTGAACGCCCATGGGCCGGCTCTAGTACAAGAAAAAAGACGTGTTGGTTTCGCCCCCGATCAAGCAGACGAATAATGCCATTGTGTTGCAGTTTTCCCAAAATGATAGCCTCGTAGCGCAATCGTGCAATGGCTGCCTCATCATGGGCCGCGACATATTTGATCCAGTAACGCTGACCGTGTTGATCGTGTGCTTCATACAACTGTTCGGTACCAACGCGGAATGTTCCCCCAAGTTGATAGGTTGTCTGACTACGTGTGCTGAGGAGGATGTGAAAATCGCTCATAGGTTAGCCTCCCGTGCCTGAGTGTCCGTGTCGGATGGTTCCATTTTGCGTAACCAGATATGGAAACAGGTTCCGTGACCCAATTTACTCTCAACTGTAACTGAACCACCATGCGCCGCAATGAGTTCATGGGTAATGGCCAAACCAAGCCCACATTTCCCGCGTTTTTGCCCTTTGACTTGATAGAATGGTTCAAAGATGCGTGGCAGATGCTCCTGGGGCACCCCGATTCCGTTATCACGGATACTAATATGTGCAGCGGTTTCTGTTCCGTTGATGCTCAGTTCAATGCGCCCATTGCGATAGTGCTCGACATAGCGACAGGCATTGTCAATGAGGTTGTTGAGTACCTGCGCCACTCGGCCACGATCAATACAGGCGTAGATTTCTTCATTCTGTGGTGCACGGACGATCAACTGAATCCCTTTGAGCGACGTTAATTCACGGCGATGTTCAACAACCTGCTCAACCAGATCAATCAGATTGACCATTTCAAGTTGGAGCACCAACGTGTCGGCCTCGCGTCGCGATAGGTCAAGCAGATCGCCCACAAGCCGTGTCAATTCATCGACTTGTTGGTCGACAACTTCAATGACCCGCTCTTGATCGGGCAATAGCTCACCATAACGAAGCATACTGATCCATCCCTTTGCAACCGTTAATGGTGTACGGAGTTCATGGGCAACCTTACTCAAGAACTCACTGCGTGCAGTACTAATTTGGGCTAAATAGCCTGCAAGTTGAGCAAGTTCATTCGCGGTCTGTACCAGATCGTCATTACTCAGGTGTGACTCGTGGAGTAGCACATCGCCGCGTGCACGTGCCAGACTCTCAATCTGATGGACAGACCCGAGCACTGCTCCACCTGACGCATTGTTTGGGGTGTTACTTGCAATTTCGCTTGGCTGCACGGCCATTGCCGCCTCCATCCTTATCAACAATTGTTCTTACGAAGACCTCTGAGAGATCATTATGCTTACGCATGTGACCATATAGGTTTGATGAGCGTATGAATACAACAGTTGTTCTGGAATACTATGGGTATCAAGAGTATGCTGTATATTGATTACTATCGTTTCCATGTTTACTTCTTGTTTCCATAGTAGCAACAGTTTGTTGCAAATCCTACCCCTGTTTGTAACATTTCTGTATCATGCAAGCCGATGGCTTATGTTCATACTGACACAACGACATCCCATAGTCATACACACTTACAACAAACATTCTGTGCAGTGTCTTGCGGTACGAGTCGACAGATCTGCGACGATCATACGGCAGCCATCATCGCTGGTGCGGACGAAGAAGACATCTGTAATGGTGCCAGTTTGTAGCCCACACCCCACTCGGTGCTGATCATATCGGCGTGGGGTGCCTGGTTCGCCAGCTTTTGACGTAGACGATTGACGTGAACATCTACAGTGCGGGTATTACCAAGGAAAGAATATCCCCATACACGTTCGAGGAGATCTTCGCGTGAGAAGACTCGTCCAGGGCTACTAGCCATCAGATGAAGTAAATCAAATTCTTTGGGGGTTAATGTAATCGGTTCACCCTCAACCAGAACTTGTCGTTGTCGTGGATCAATATGGATCGGTCCAACCTCGATGAGGCCGTTACTTACGCCATGGCTTCGACGCAAAATGGCACGAATACGATAGACAAGCTCATCAGGGCTAAATGGTTTTGTCAGATAATCATCGGCACCAGCCTGGAACCCATGGACGCGATCCTGTTCATCTGCGCGGGCTGTAAGCATCAGAATAGGTGTGTCGGTAAGGCGAGCGAGTGTGCCATCTTGACCGCCTGTGCGAATGGTCTTGCAGACATCAAAGCCCAAACCATCATCAAGAACCACATCAAGCAGGATAATTTCAGGCGTGTATTCTTCCAACATGGAGAGCGCTTCGGCACATCCCTCGGCAACGAGAACATCGAATGACTCGCGGCGTAAGCGATTGTCAACAAACTCGACAATAAGCGGGTTGTCTTCTACGATCATAACGAGCGGTCGGACAACGGGTGTGTATTCCATTACGTTCTCCTTTAGAAGCTCAAATACAAAGTAAAATTGATATGTTTATCAACGGTTGATATCGGTGTGTGCTGATGTTTGCTTCTTATCTGTTGTATGTTCTGACTCTGTTCCTTGAGAAATGGTATAGAGATGTGCGGCATAGTCGTGAATGTCTTTCGCGCTCGTAACGGCAAGTGCCAATTTGTACTCCACTGATGAAAGATAGATCTTGGGTGCCACATAACGTAGCGCTTGCTCAGGATTTTTGATTAATGCTGTAGCAAGATACGTATCTGCCAATGCAGCACAAATAAGACGCTCTAATCCGGGATAACGTAATACAAACCTTGTATTTATGAATAGGGATTCGTCTGATTCTACCATTGGACACCTACAAAAAGCGGATGTTGCTGACCATCCGCTTCTACACACATTCTTTCACACTCCAACCCAAAGCCTTGCTTCCGGCAATACGGTGGTACATGTGTATCTCTTTATGAAGAATGAGTATGCTTAGCAAATGGCTGTTAGCTAGATGGTGTCACCATAGTCGTCGCCATAGCAGTTCATTGTGTGCTTGAGCATGATCTTGCCTCCTGAGAGTTCGCTAATGCTAGACAGTACATCTTCACGAACAGGTGCCAATTAGATGGTGTCACCATAGTCGTCGCCATAGCAGTTCATCGTATGCTTGAACATGATGCTGCCTCCTTGTTTTGTGTTGATGCATGATGCTGTGATATAAGCATACTAAATTTTAATGAGTTTTCGATCAACTGTGTGTGAGTTTGTCTTGTGTAAGAAAAAAGATGACATAACTATGACAAAAGTCTTGCATTCTCTTTAAGAAAAAATATTTATTTTGAGTGAAAT
>JBCDFA010000237.1:0-12433 GCA_039178835.1 Chloroflexota bacterium | reverse complement strand
CCTTTCAATAGACATGTGACACGTTCTGACCCTCCACCAGAGCAAATCTTTTCCTGTTTCAACCTTTCATCACTCCACTCCACTGCACTGCACTGCCGTTTACTGCTCAACCAAGATCTCCTGCACCTCATCATCTGTCAGGGGACCATCGAAGATGTCGGGATAGATCAGTGGCATCAGACGGTCGAGAAATTTCTCCGCATCGGGAATGCTGGCAAGGTTTGGATTCGTATAGTTTTCAGGGATGATTACGCGGTCATTCTGCACTGCCGTTAACTCATTCCACAGCGGATTTTCTTCCATCACGGACAGGAGTTCTTCGTCGGAAAGTATTCTTTCCCAATTGCTGAAGATGATGACATCGGGGTCCAGTGTGAGCAATGCTTCAACGTCAACAGAACCGTCGAACGCAACATCGTAATCGCAGCGTGCAACTGTATTCAAGACAAAGGTGCAAAGTGGGTCTTGAACGAGTGGCCATACGGTGCCGTCATCGAAAACACCAACCCGCACAACCGAGGGCTTCTCTTCTGGGACACGTTGCTGATAGGCAGCAAAGCTATCTTCAAAGCTGGTAATGGTTGCTTCTGCTTCTGCTTCCCGTCCAAACACCTGTCCCAGTTTGCGAAGATGTTCTTTCGTAGGTTCTAAATCTTCCTCGAAAGAGGCACCTTCTGACGCAAAGACCGGTGCAATGCCGCTCATCTGGTCGACTTCTTCTTGATTCCAGGCAAGGATAAGATCTGGTTCTGCTTCGGCGACCAATTCCAGATCGATGTTTCCATCTGGTGCTTGAACAGACATGATCGACTCACCGTCTTCGAAGAAGTATGTGCTATCCGTCAATTGATCGTCGCTTGTCCAATGTGCAACTGGGCGGATGCCTAAAGATGCCATTGCGCCATAGTTAGTGGTGTTTAGGGCAACCACCCGCTCCGGTGGCGCGTCAAAGGTTAATTCACGCCCAAGCATGTCGGTCACAGTCACCGGATAACCTTCAGCCGTCGCTGCGGCCTCACCCTCATCAGCAACCGTGTCGTTCGCTTCCTCAACTGGTGCGTTCGTGGCTTCGGTCAATGCCGGCGCGTTCTCGCCGATGGACTGTCCGCCACATGCGGCAAGGAGCACAGTGACGGCAAGCAGGGTCGTTATGAGATAATGCAAACGTTTCATGGGTTGCGTCCTTTTGCTGAACAGTTCTTCCAAGTTATGCCTATCCCGGCTTTCGACAGGTATAAAATACCGTTCCCTGGCTGGCAATCGTAATGCCGAGATCGCTAGCAGCATATGTCTTGATGGTCGTGAAACCGGCTGATCGCAAGGCATCCTGGAGCTCCTGACAGGTATAACAGCGGTTAATATATTGCACATCGTAGCGTTGCCAACTATTGCCATCATCATCTGGTTAGAAGACCGGGATATCAACTGTTTCTAATCGTTGATCGGGGTCATAACGGCGTTTCATGATGTAGGCGCATGCCTCAGTTGCTACCCCCCAATCGACAGGACGATATGTCTCATATCGTTCTTCACTCACGAAATCGAAAGCAAAAACGCCTTCAGGTAACAAGACGTTAAAGACATTGCGAAACGTCGTAGTCAACTCGTCTATGGTCACGATATGATTCAAACCATTGCCTGTTTCAATTACCGCGTGATAAGCAGTTGGCAAAGAAAAATTGCGTGCATCTGCGACGACGAATTCAGCTTGTGGAGCGTTCTCACGGGCATACTCGATCATCTGGGGTGAGCCATCGATGCCAGTAACACGGTAGCCCTGCTCTGTTAACAGATGGGCCAATCGCCCTAAGCCACAGGCCACATCAAGAATCCGCCCCGCTGCTGGCACATCCATTAATGCAATTTGTTGCACGGCTGCCAGTGCCTGAGACGGGTACGGGCTATCCGCACTGCCGAACGTCAGGTTGTAGGCTTTGGCAAAATAGTCATAATTGGTGTATTCATTCATGGTTTCAATACCTCTTTTGGTAAGGTATCAGGGCAGGGCGGAAACCTTTTAATCAATCGCCAAACGCTCTTCGTCATACTGTGGCCCAAAGCCGTCGATGATGAGGTCGCTAAACGGGTTAGGCGTGGGAGCTTCTTCATCAAGCATGTAAAAGAAGAGATCATCAATAGCCAGATTGGCCCCAATGATATTCCAACCTGCTATCCAGACACTCCAATTAACAAGGTAGACTTCGTCGTTTTGTGCAGCCGGAAGCGTCTGCCAGAGCGGGTTGTCATTCATGTCCTGAAACATACCTGCTTCGTCCTCGTTACGCACCATCACAAAGAGCTTGTCACTCGTCAACAGGGTGATTGACTCAAGTGAGTAATTCCATTCCCTCAGATCATCGAAGCTGTCGGGCATCTGCAAACCAACCTCTTCTGTTAGCTCAGATATGAAACTATCGGTGTAATAAATGTTGAAGTTATCGGCGCGGCTGCGAATGACAGCAATGGTTTCGTCCTCAGGGGCCTGGTCTGCATAGGCCGTGCGGAATGCCTCCAACCTCGTGTTAGTCGTCTCGAGCAGTGCTTCAGCCTCGTTCAGCTTGCCAGTGGCCTCGCCTGCATAGAGGAAATTGCTCCGCCAGTCTATGTTCTCTGCCGCGCTGATAGCGGTAGGGGCGATCTGCTCCAGCGTCTCCATCATCTCTTCATCAACGTTGAAATCCATACCCAAAATTAGGTCGGGCTCAAGCGCCAGTATCGCCTCGAAGTTTGGTCCATCGGGTGTGCCGACACTGGCAATCTCTGCGGTGGTGTCGCCCAGATACTGGGTAAAATCACGATTGGCATAGTCCAGGACCCCGGTCGGAGTGACATCAAGTGCTAGTAGATTGGTCATCATACCTTCGTCCAAAGCGACGATCCGTTCGGGCGTTACCGGAATACAGGTCGGGCCATACGCACTGTCGATAGAGCGTAAGCCGTCGTCACAGGTATCGGTATCTTGAGCAGGAGCTTCATCAGCGACATCACTCACGGCTGATTCCTCAATTGGAGCTTCTGTTGGCTGGGGTCGTTCTACTGTTGCAGCAGCTTCGTTGTTAATTGCTTCGGGGGCTTCAGTAGCTTGCTGCTCACCACACGCAGTGAGCAGCACAGTAGTAAGTAGAACGTTAAATAGAAACAGGTTGAACTTTGCAGGCATTTTGCTTTTCCTTTGGCAAATCACTTATGTTAAGACTCCAGCTTCACAAGCTGGTGATCGTTCGTAAAGAAAGCACGATAGGTCAGATAGGCTGCAACTAGCCCGGTAAAGGTCACGGCACCAACAAGCATGTACATCACGATAATCTGCAAACGGACTGCTTCTAGTGGAGTGGCTCCTGCCAGAATCATGCCGGTCATAGCCCCTGGTAGCTTAATCAACCCGACTGTCTTGGTAGTATCAACCACTGGTATCATAGCGCTACGAATCGCCTGTCGAAACTGGGTTAGTGAGGCTTCACGGCCTGTGGCGCCCAGCGCAAGTTTTGACTCAATCAGTAGTTGTTGATCGTGGAAATCAGTCGTCAATCGCGTCATGACGAGCGTGGCGGTGCTCATTGCGCTTCCAACCACCATGCCACCAACCGGAATAATGTCGTTTGGCACAAATGCAAACACCCCCAACAGCACCAGGATGCCAACCGTCAGGACCGTACCAACCCCGATGGAAGTGATGCCAATCCATCGGGCATGCCGAAGCGTTTTGGCCCGACTCGCACTGGTCCATCCGGCGATCCAGATCATGAGCACCAGAATGGTAACCGTAAAGATAGGGTTGTCCTGATCAAAAACGAGTTCCAGTGCATAGCCAATCAGAATGAGCTGAATAAAACTACGTACCGTTGCAATCAGTAAGTCCTGCTCCAGATCAGCACGTTGCCAGCGCGACACACCCGCAGCAATAACCACGAAAAGTGCTGATAGCAGCAATCGCATCAGTTCGTTCATACTCCCAAAAGGATCAGAAAACATGAGGGTTACTCCTGTGCTCCATTGTCATCGACACCACGTGCAAACGCCAGCGTGTGTGGGTCGCCATGCTCAGCATCAAGGAGTGCTTCTGCCGTATCCAATCGCACCACGCGCCCCTCTTCAAGGAGCAGCACCCTATCCGCCACACGACGAGCCTGTTCAGCGCTATGTGAAACCCATGCCAACGTCAAATCAGTTGTTCTGGAGAGATGTAGCAATACGTCTTCGATTTTGTGGGTGGCAATAGGATCAAGCGCACTGGTAGGTTCATCGAGCAGCAATACAGCAGGACGATTTGCTAACGCTCGTGCGATAGCGAGGCGCTGCTCCTGCCCACCACTAAGTGTCTTTGCATCACGATCAGCCAGTTCCAACTCTAGAGTTACCTGTTGCATCAGCTCAAGTAGCTCCTGATGCGAAAGCTGTTCACCGCGCAACTGTGGGCCAAAGGCAATATTGTCTGCAACCGTGCCATCAAATGGGGCTGTCTTCTGAAAGACCATCCCGATCTGCTGGCGCAGAGACAGAATCGGGATGGAATTGATGTCATTCCCATCAAGGTTGATAGTGCCACGCTGAACTGTTTCCAAGCGGTTCAAGCAGCGTAGCAACGATGACTTGCCACTGCCACTCGGACCAATGACAACTAGCACCTCGCCACGGCGGATCGACAGACTTACCTGATCCAGAACGACTTTGCCACCACGTTTTAACGTGATATTTTCGATTTCGATAATCGATTCTGTCATTGGTACTTGTACATTGTGCTATCCTAATTCCACCCAGGTCGACCAATCACTGACCGCTCCACGTGCGTCGCGCAACCCACCAGGCTGGTTTTCATCGTGCGGCATGTCAGGATGGGCCAGGAAGATTGAGCCAAGCAGCATCTGGTTAGTCGGAATGCCAAGGTAGGCAAACATCTCGCTGTCTCTCAGAATCCCGCCGCTCGACCAGTACGTGTACAGCCCACGCCCCTCCGCAGCCAGCAATACGTTCTGTACGGCGGCAGACGCTGCGGCAATGTGTTCTACATTCTCGTTTGTCAACGCGGGGGCATCGCCCTGTGCGGGTGGGTCGGGCAACCACGTTACTTGTATCAAGGCGCCACATCCTGCAAGCAGCTTCGGTATTTTGGATTGCCATGCCTTCGCCCACTTCGACTCAGGATGATCTGTTGCTTGCCGTTCGATGTGTTGTACGATCTGACAGCAGGCCGCTTTTTCCAGTACAAAAAACCGCCAGGGGACGACTGATTGCATGGCGTCCTGACGGTGGTATTGCTTGTTCGCGACTTTGTGAAACGGTGCCCATCCGGCCAGTTCGATAATCTCGTGTAACGTTTGTCGCAGGTTTTCTTGCACGTCTTCAGGTACGTCCGTACACGCCGTGGGATCACGCAATATCTTGGCTGTTTTGCGTGTGCGGATAATATCGTCTATTGGTTGTGACATAGTGGTACTCCTTTAGAATGGTTTGATACTTCCCATCATCGAACATCCTTACGCAAAAAGAGTCGTGGCCGTTGGTGTTTTGCCTCGATGAGTGGCTGCTGCTCACCTTGATTTTCGACGATGTGAAAGCCTCGTTTCTCGTAAAAAGCAACAGCAGGATTGGGTTGATTTGTGCCATAAATATTGACTGGTGTTCGTACCAAGTAACTGCGTGTTTCCGGTGGTCCATGTGCCATTGCAAAATCAAGCAGAATGCTTCCGATTCGATGGCCACGTGCGCTTTCATCAACACCTAACTCTGCAATGTAGATACAAGACTCTGGTATCACACCATGTTGTTCAGGCGTATGCACAAATTGTGGATACGTCTCATAGGGTTTCATCACACAGTACCCGATCAGATCAGGGAATGACGGCACTGCCATGTTGTATGCGGTGAAGATGAGGTTGGTATCACGGCAGGCGTCGGGTAACCACTGACTGGTAGGCGGTATCTCACTAGGCATGTAGTAGTAGGGCGTGTCATACGCCACACGACTCACCAAGCCAATGAGAGCAGACTGTTGTGGGATTTCATCCCAGGAAGACGATTGTTGTAAGAGCAAATTCACGAGAGATGGTCTTTCTAATCTTGTTCATTGAGTATGAATGTGTCGATCTCATCCAGAACACAATTGGCTGAACGCAACCCACCAAATGTCTCCCAACAGCGTGAATCGACTTGATATGCACGCCCATTTTGCACGGCAGGAATCTGCTGCCAAATCGGATTGTTGAGTGCCTCAGCTACTGCTTGAGCAGTGGCGTCGTCCATACCAGGGTATCCAGCGGTGTACAACAGTACATCGCCGGCGATCTCTGGCCAAAGCTCCACACTGATCGGCAGGAACACTTCATCATCTCCCTCAACGATTTCATCGGGTGGGCGCTGAATACCTACCTCGTCAAGTATCTTGATGGGTGACCAGGCTTTTGGCCCGATGGGAAAGATGGCTTCGTTGCTTAGCGATAAGACACTTACTGTTGTACTCGTTATGTACTTATCACGTAATGATGCAACGCGTTCTTCGTATCTCGTGATGCCTTCGTTAGCAGCGTCTAGCCTCCCAGTAATCTCGCCCAACCGACGGTGTTGTGCTTTCCAATCGAACATCGTTTTGATGACGACGGTTGGTGCGATTTGACTCAGCTCTTCATACTGGGGATCAACCCAATCAACGGCAATAATTAAATCAGGATTGAGGGCCGCAATAGTCTCAAGGTTTGGCTCACTCATCCCAACACTCGTTATAATCTCTTGTTCTGCGCTACTTAAACCAGGAAATGGTGTGTCAGACCCTAGGCTGACCGACCCAACCACTGGTACATTTAGTTCAATAAGTGGGGTCAATGTGAAGAAGGCATCGAGTGTCACCACGCGCTGAGGGTTCAATGGCACCTCCGTTTCGCCAAACGCATGGGTGATCGTCCGTGTCGTGCTTGTTATGGTCGTGGCTTCTGTTGAACTCTCATCACTGCTGCACGCACCCAGAGCTGCTACACTGAGTAAACCGCCCATACCTGTGATAAAGCGGCGACGGGTTAACAGCTCAATCAGGGCAATTTCTGATACTGGCAGTTCTATTGAAGTCAGATCCAATGGCTTGTAGGTATATATTTGGTTCATTCACCGCTCCTTTGGCTTCAATCAACGATGTCGGATACATAATCCTGCTTGCTTCTTTATTGTGGGTTGCGTACTTACTCAGACATTGCCATTGGTATTTCTGCCTTACTGACATAGGGATTGGGGCTCAACTGATCAGCAACACCAAAGGCTTCCGCAAGCTCATCCAGCATCGCGTGCATCACCCCGATATCACCACCGCCAAAATTCACATCGCTGACATGAACATTATCGTTTTGTACGGCATCGAGAGTCTGCCAGAGCGGAGTGTCGCGTACTTCATCAAGCGCCGTTTGATTGTCCTCATTACCAACAAACAACCCCGAGACCAGAATAAAATCTCCATCGACACGATCTAACTGTTCGAGTGAAACGTTCGCAAAAGCGCCGCCACTCGTGAATTCTGGATACGCCTCAGGGTTCGCTATATATTCCTCAAATGTGACGGGCAAGAGTTGACCTTCTGGCCGACGAAACCCAATAGCTTCAGCAATCATTCCGCCTGGAGAATATTGGGCAAAACTGCGTATATAGCCATCACCAATGTTTACCATCGATAATTCGATGTCTGCTGGGTTATCAATCAATGACGCTAATTCGCTTGTACGCTCATCAAGCTCTGCCATTAAGGCATCAAATGCATCTGCTTTTCCGGCAGCATCAAAGATAATGTCGGTTGTTTCACGCCAGGTATGCTGCTGCCAGTCAAAAACCACAGTAGGAGCAATGGCTGTCCACATTTCAGCAGCTACGATAGCTCCAGAGTTGGCGACTGCATCTTCATCTTGCAGAAAGAAAGAAGGACCTATAATGAGATCAGGATCAAGCGTCAGGATGGTTTCGGGATTGGGTGGATTGCCAATATCAACAATTTCTCCCAGTTCATCCTCCCATCCAGGGAACTGAGGTATGGTCGTATCGAGAGAAGAAGCGCCAACCAAAGGAGCATCTGCACGTAAGAGCGAAGTCATTCCCAATGGCCAAGTAATAACGACACGCTGAGGATCGTCAGGAATACAGACGGGCTCAGTCATCAACATTTCGTGATCGAAGAGGCGCTGTCCGGTTTCGCAGATACCATCAACGCTGGCTTCAGTAGGCCCGGTAGCAGCTTCGGATTCAACAACTTCCTCAGCACTATCTTCTGCACTTGTGGCCTCTTCGGGCGAAGTTGCCCCATCTTCCGCAACAGGCTGTCCCCCACAGGCGGTAACCAGGATGGCAAGGGTGAGCAGTGTGGTTACCAATCGATACAAACGTGTCACAGCTAGTTTCCTTTCATAATCCCCAAATGGTGAAATCTTTCAAGTTATGGTGTTACTCCGTTCCCAGAAATGGATTCGGTGCGACTTCAGCCGGGTCTACTTCGGCTACATACGTGAAGAGATCATCAATGACGGCATGGGCGGCATAAAAACCCCAGCCGATCCAGTGACCACCCACTCGGTACACTCGGTCGTTCTGTACGGCCTCCAGTGTTTGCCAGACCGGCTGATCCTGAATCGATTGGTAGTACACATCGGCTTCGGTATTCCCTTCAACCGTCGCTTCCTGACTCCACACAAAGACCACATCACCATCAACACGTGGAATCTCTTCGAGCGAAATGAAGCCACCGATGGCACTCTCGTAGAGTCCCTCAGCTTCTTCAACCGATAAAGCTTGTGACTCAGGGCGTGCGAACCCCACGTCGTCCACAATAACGCTCGGATAGGATTGGACCAGATTAATCATCAACTGTTCCGATGAGACGCGCAGAATCGACACCTCAAGCTCTGATGGATCCCCAATCGTGTCTGCTAATGTTGCAACTCGCGCCTCGTATTCTGCAAAACGCTCGGACACAGCCTCGCTCTGGTTGAGCGCCTCGCCAGCCATTTCCATCGGACGTCGCCAGTCACCACTGCCAGACAGGGTATACTGTAGAGTAGGGGCAATTTGGCTCAACTCCTCATACTCCTCAGTAAAACCTACTATGATCAAATCAGGGTTCAATGCAGCAATACTCTCCAAGTTCGGTGGAAAACCTACATCTTCGATCCCCCCGATATCCGGTGCCAAATAGTCATAACTGTTGCTATAGATTGCCAACAACCAACTCACGGCCCCAACCGGTTTCTGATCCGTGAGCAGCATAACTTCAAGCGCGGCAGGGTCCAGGGCCACAACGCGTTCCGGATTTTCGGGAATACAAACCGGATCAGTTGCCAACATCTCGTGGTCCAGAAGTCGAAAGCCTTCGTCACATTCACCAGCTGCGGTTGCCGCTTCTGTCTCATCTGTTCCAGCTTCATCCGCTCCGTCCTCCTCAGTAGAAGTAGCTTCGGTGTCCACCTCCTCTACTCCCGACGCTTCCTCCGCTTCAGCTTCTGCGTTACTTTCTTCTGTATCTGCTACCGCTTCTTCCGGCGGAGTTGCTGCGTCTTCCGCAGCAGGCTGACCCCCACACGCGGTAACGAGGATGGCAAGGGTGAGCAATGTGGTTACCAATCGATACAAACGCGTCACAGTTAGTTCCTTTCATAATTCTCAAAGACAATAGTTTTCAATGACATTTTTCATCAAACGTTTCAGTATGTGTATCCTATACAAGAAGTTATCGCTCCTGCACTGTCGAACCGCTGCCCTAGCTATCTAATTAGAGACAGCAGTTATCGTATGTATGGTGTTACTCAGTGGTCACGAAGGGATTTGGAGACACCTCAGCAGGATCAACGTCTGCTACATGGACAAACAGATCGTCCAACACTTCATGTGCAGCATGGAAGCCCCAGCCAACCCAGTGCCCCCCTACCTGGAACGTCTGTTCAGCCTGTACTGCCTCCAGCGTTGCCCAGAGCGGATCATCGCTTAGTGAAGTCCAGGCACCCTCGTTGGCTGCATCGCCTTCTGCATCAGCTGCCTGGCTCCACGCAAACAGGTATTGTCCATCTATCAGCGGTAGTTCTTCGAGTGAAATCGACGCAGCAACCGGGCTGTCATAAATTTCGGTAGCTTCTTCAGCGGTATATGCCTGTGACTCAGGTCGCGCAAATCCAACATCAGCTAGGATGTCTGTCGAAAAGGCGTTGGCAAGCTGCATCTGGATTGTGGGTTGGCCTCCGTCATCGGCATAGCGAACGACTGACACTTCAACCTCAGATGGGTCACCGACCAAGCCACGCAAAGTCTCAACTCGTTCGTCATACTGCGCGATCAGCGCCTCAACTTCATCGCTGCGATTGAGCAAATCGCCCGTAAAACGCATATTGGTCTCCCATTCGACGTTGGGAAAAGCCGGTAGGACAACGGTTGGCGCAATTTCTTGCAGCAACTCGATATCCTCTTCACCAAAGGGTGACATCACAATCAGGTCTGGCTCAAGTGCCAGCACCGCTTCCAGATTTGCGGGGAAACCGACAAATTCAACCTCGGCTGCCCGTTCATCTGTGTACGGGAAGTTGCGCTGATAGATCGATTCAAGATAGCTAACTGCGCCTACTGGTACATCTTCACCGATAGCCAGCATGATCTCGAATGGTGCTGGGGCAAGGGCCGCAATACGCTCTGGGCTTTCTGGTATACAGACAGCATCGGTCTCAAGCAACTCGTGATCGAACAGACGGAAACCTTCCTCGCATTCAGTGGCTGCCGCACCTGCTTCCGCTTCGTCTGTAGGTGCCTCTTCCGCTTCAGCTTCTTCCGCAGATGTCTCTTCGGCTTCCTCCGTAGGTGTTTCCTCGGTTGGTTCCTCTGCTTCTGTCTCCTCGGCCTCTCCGTTACTTGCTCCGGTATCTGCGACCTCTTCTTCCGGTGGAGTTGCTGCGTCTTCCGCAGCAGGCTGCCCCCTACAGGCGGTAACCAGGATGGCAAGGGTGAGCAATGTGGTTACCAATCGATACAAACGTGTCACGTCAACTTCCTTTCAGGGTTCCTAGATGGAACAGGTGCTTATTCAATATGTTCAATAGGGTTTTCACCACTATAAACACCAAGCTAGTTAGAGAAAAACGGGGGTGTTTCACCATCCACAAAAGTAGAGTCTACAAAGATGCAAACACGCTGCCCAATACCAAAGACCAGAACTGTAGGCATGTTCATTATGTCAACGACGTTACAACATATTGCAAATATGCATGGGTTGATTCGTGATCGGTTGATGGTACAGTTTCGACGGTACGCTCCACCTCAACCCGTATGTGATACGCCCGTTCATCCCCATCAGGTGAAATGCCATTGATACGCACATCGGCCCACTGGGGCTGCTCACCAGAATCTTGTGCAACAATCTCACCACTCTTGCGGTAGTCAAACCAGGGCCAACCTTCACGTTGCCATACCGCACGTTCAGATGCCTGAACAAACCCCGCTTTGAGACCTGCCCAGCCACGATAGTAGCCATGGAGGTCTGTCACATCACCATTACGCTCAATAATCTGATCTACCTGTTCTTCACCAACATAAGCCCAGTAATGGCCAGTCGGCATATCCATGAGTGTGGGAGCAAAGACGTGTCCACCAAAGTGGCTCACCCGCCAGACCCGCAGATCAGGATGTGTTTCTTGGCTAGCATAAGCGTCGCGCATGCTACGATAGAGCGGATAGCCAAACTTGGCACAGGCGACATCAACCGTGCCGTGGGTACACACGAGTATGTCTCGCCCAGTTTGATCGAACCGTACCTGATATTCACGAAACTGAGACAATGCGTCTTTGGCTTCAAAAAGGGACCAGATAAGCTGACCAGTCTGTTCCTCTGGTACGAGGTATTCTTGCCGATCAAAATGGGCAAATGCCCCCTCTGAGCGCTCGTAGTAGATAACGCGCCGATAGCCTGGCTGTGAGTATTCCTCATCTGGTGCAATGAGTAGTGGACGATGGCCATAGACACCCGTCTCGTGATAGTTCTTGATCCACATAGCTACTAGATCAATCATTTCTTGGGGAAGTGCACCAGCCTCTCTGAAGACTTCTTTTCTCCATGGCATATCAGTCTCGATAAGCACGGCATCGTTGAAATGACCGGCGTAACCTGCTGGATCAAGACCAAGTTGGTCAGCCAGAACATTGCAGTAGGCCTTGCTTGATCTGCTTTCGACACGTCTATTTGTTGTTTGTATGGTCATACCTGTCTCCTAACTGTTTTCATTTCACTAACGCCCTAGAAGTAATTTATGGCCACATCAGTAACTTTCTCACATACGTGAAAGGACAGCCGTATTGCTGCTTGTGTCCTCCACTAGCGATTGTTCAATCGTTTCCAGCACCTGCCCCGACGCCAGAAACCCCGGATTAATCCAGATATCCCGTGTAGCCGGGTAGACCTGTTCATTTTGCACCGCAGGCAAACTCTCCCACAATG
>JBCDFA010000236.1:0-12469 GCA_039178835.1 Chloroflexota bacterium | reverse complement strand
GAATACCGCCTGCATCGAGGTCACTGAGCCATTCTTAGTAGAAGTAATCCGTTCCTGAAGTTCACCCATTTCGGTTCCCAGAGTCGGTTGGTACCCTACCTGTGAAGGCATACGTCCCATCAGCGCCGAGACCTCAGAACCGGCTTGCACAAAGCGGAAAATATTATCGATAAACAGGAGAATGTCACGACCTTCATCGCGAAAATATTCCGCGACGGTCATCGCGCTCAGTGCCACACGCAAACGAGCACCGGGCGGTTCATTCATCTGTCCAAAAACCATCACGGTTTTATCGAAAACACTTGTATTGTCATCAATCCGCGCTGCCTTCATTTCGTGAATAAGATCGTTTCCTTCGCGGCTGCGCTCGCCCACTCCAGCAAAGACGGAGTAGCCAGACTGCTCTTTCGCGACGTTCGCAATCAATTCCTGAATAAGCACCGTTTTGCCAACACCCGCACCACCAAAGATCGCTGTTTTACCACCACGGGTAAAGGGGGCAATCAAATCGATAACCTTCAGACCAGTCTCAAAAATCTGGGTTTGAGTTGCTTGATCTTCAAATGAGGGTGGATCTTGATGAATAGGGCGTCTTGCTGACGCTTCGACATTAGCTCCTTCATCAATGGGATCACCCAGAACGTTGAAAACACGACCCAGAGTTACCTCACCGACTGGAACGCTGATGGGGATACCTGTATCGACGATAGACATACCTCGGCGCAAACCTTCTGTCGTACTCATCGCAATCGTTTTGACGACACCATTGCCAAGCTGTTGCTGTACCTCACAAACCAAACGTTCCCCATCATCAAGCGGTATTTCAAGGGCGTTATAGATTCCTGGCGTTTCGTTGGAAGAAAATTTGGCGTTGATCACAACGCCCATAATATCGGTAATTTGTCCAGTTGCTCCAGGCATTATATTCCTCTTTTATTTTGATAGAACATGCGCTATGTGAAATATACTATTATGCCAGCTAACCACCGAGTGCAACTGCACCGGCTGCAATCTCCGAGACCTCATTCGTGATAGTCGTTTGACGAGTCTTGTTAAAGGTCAACGTAAGATCACGATTAAGTTCTTTTGCATTATCGGTTGCATTACGCATAGCCACCATACGTGCGCTGTGCTCGCTTGCAATCGCTTCCAACACCGCCTGATACAGCTGAACTTCAACGAATCGTGGCAGAAGACCATCAAGCACATCTTCCTGGCTTGGCTCATAGGTATAGTCGAATCGACTGGAGGTAGCCTCACCTGGTGGCTCAACTGGCAACAATCGTTTGAGCGTTGGACGTTGGACAAGAGTGTTTACGAATTCGCTGTACAGCACATACACCTCATCGTACCGTTGCTCACGAAAGCCATTGATAACATTGGTCGAGATACCAAGGGTATCGACAAGGCGTGGATAGTCACCTATTTTAGTAATTTCGGCAATGACGTTGTAGCCATTCCGAACCATAAAATCACGCCCTTTTTTGCCAATAGCCAATAGCTCAATATTGCGACCACGTTGTTGCTCATCATTAATGGTACGCGTGGCGCGGCGCAGTACATTCGCAACCAGGCTCCCTGCCAAACCACGGTCTGGTGTAATAACAATAAGGCCAACCGACTTCACATCGGCACGCACCTCAAGCAGCGAACCACGACGACCACCAGAAGAACGCGCCATCAACTCACTCATGACGTCCAGCAGGCGATCCGCATACGGTCGGGTGGCCAACACATTCCGTTGCGCCCGGCGCATCCGTGATGCAGACACCATCTCCATAGCACGTGTTATTTGAGATAAATTTTTTACTGACTTAATTCGTCGACGAATTTCTCGTGTGCTCGGCACAACTCACCTCTACAACTTTTTGATATCTTTGGGTAGGTGTTGACTATTCATCATACTTGCTCATCTGATTGAACTCATTCAGCGCACCAACAAGTACTTCTTTTACCTCATCAGGTGGGAAGCCCTTCTTGAATCGATTCTCATAGATAAGTTTCGGCACTTCGGGATGGCTACTGTGCAAGAACTGAAGAAAATCATTTTTCCAGTCAACCACACGTTCAACAGCTACTTCATCAAGGTAGCCATTAATCCCCGCATATAAGATAGCAGCTTCATCTTCAACAGCTATTGGTTGATACTGTGGCTGTTTCAAGATTTCTTGCAGGCGCAATCCACGGTCAATCTGGGCTTTAGTGGTTGCATCAAGATCAGATGCAAATTGTGCGAATGCCGCAAGGTCACGGAATTGCTGCAGATCAAGTTTGAGTTTACCGGCGATACTACTCATCGCCTTGGTTTGAGCATCACCACCGACACGCGACACAGAAAGACCAACGTTAATAGCTGGGCGGATACCAGCATTGAAGAGGTCTGCCTCAAGATAAATCTGACCATCAGTAATCGAAATAACATTGGTGGGAATAAAGGCTGAAACGTCATTAGCCTGTGTTTCAATAATCGGCAAAGCCGTGAGTGAACCACCACCATAATCATCGTTCAGACGTACAGCGCGCTCAAGTAAGCGTGAGTGCAGGTAAAACACATCACCGGGGTACGCCTCACGACCAGGTGGTCGCCGTAGTAGGAGCGAAACCTGACGATACGCCTGGGCGTGCTTGGTAAGGTCGTCGTAGACAATGAGCGCATCTTTCACGGTCTCACCATCTATCTGAACACCATTCTCTAGAATCTCCTCACCAATTGCACAACCTGAGTAAGGGGCAATATACTGGAGTGCCGCAGACTCAGATGCTGATGCCATAACGACTGTGGTGTACTCCATCGCTCCATACTGCTCAAGCAGATTGACCAACTGAACCACCTGGGCACGCTTCTGGCCAATAGCGACATAGATACAAGCAAGCTTCTTACCCTTCTGATTGATGATAGTATCCATCGCAACAGCTGTCTTGCCTGTCTGGCGGTCACCAATGATAAGTTCACGCTGACCACGTCCAATAGGAATCATCGCGTCGACAGAGATAATACCCGTCTGCACAGGGGTATCCACCGACTGACGGGTCATCACACCAGGAGCAATACGCTCAATCAGCCGCAGATTACTGGTATCAATCGGGCCTTTGCCGTCGATAGGTTGGCCAAGCGCATCGACTACACGACCCAACAAACTCTGCCCAACCGGCACAGAGATGATACGCCCTGTTGAATTGACTTGATCACCTTCCTCAATGGATTCATAGTCACCCATAACCACCGCACTGACCATATCCTGTTCAAGGTTCAGTGCCAGAGCAAAGATTGGTTCATCACGGCCATCTTTTACCGGGAATTCCAGCAATTCAGAGGCCATAACATTGTCAAGACCTTCGATACGTGCTACTCCGTCACTCACAGCGGTAACCGTACCGACATTTACTACTTTTGGACTGAGATCGACACCCTCTTTAATGCTCTTGAGTAATCGATCATATAATTCTTGTGTTGCAACGGCCATCGTTGACACCTCCCAAGATGTCGCCAACTCGTTGGTTAATGATAAAGGTGAATTACTATATTAACATAAAACGGCGGGTGCGACGATCCCACACTCTCAGGATGCCTACCCGCCAAACATCTAACCTGGGCGTTCCTCAACTTGATAACATATTACGTTGTACTGCGCTCAGCCGTGAACGTAAACTATTGTCAAGTACTTGATCGCCGATCCGAATAATCAGACCACCAATGATTGACGGGTCAATACGGAACTGCAACTCCAGATGTTCACTATAGCGGGAACGTAGATCTGTCTCAATCTGCTCGCGTTGTTTTGCCTCAAGTTCAACAGCACTTGTAACTTCGCCAATAAGTGCCTTTTCACCATCTGCTTGCGTAAACGACTCAAAAGATTGCACAATGTTCGAGATCTGATCTAACTGGCCCTCTTTCGCCAGCGCCAAAACAAAGTTGTATACCTGTGTTGGCGTATCTGGAGGCAGCACGTCCTTCAGGCGTTTCTCAATTTGATTGTTATTGTTGGTACCCTTGAGCGATGTCTCTACTACGCGTAATGCCTGTAAAGCACTGGTGATAAGCGAATCGTAGAGTGCCCGTGCACCTGCTTGCGCCTCAGACGTACTCACTCGGAAACCTCCCATACATTGCGTGCTAAAAACTTATTATACCGACACATCTCGCGCTTCATTTAGTTTCGGCGGCCTAACTCAGCAAGCGACTCCGTGATCAATTTGTCGTGATTTGCTTTTAACTCTTCCCCAAGCACCCGTGCCGCCGTGGTCGTCACAAGATCAGCCATCTGATCTTTGATATCTCGCAGCAACTGATCGCGTTCTTGGAGCGACTGATCACGTGCTTCCTGGCGAACACGATCCGCTTCTTGGCGTGCCTGGGCCAGTATCTCTTGCTCCTGTGCTTTGGCACGCTCCTGTGCTTGAGCGATAATATTTGCAGCTTCTTGGCGACCACGCGCAAGTTCTGCATCATAATCTTGTTTGGCGCTTGCCAATTGTTCTTTGACTTGCTCTGCATCACGCAGGCCTTCCTGGATACGGCGTGTACGTTCATTCAACATATTGAGAATGGGCCGATACAGAAATATCGTCAATAGCCAGACTGTCAATCCAACATTGAGCAGTTGTGCAATGAGCAAGCCCCAATTAATACCAAGCTGTTCCAATGCTGTTCTCCTATACGTATGATATTGCTACTGGGCGCGCAGCGCCGTACAATCAGAAAGCATCGGCGGACTACACAACTTCGAAGGCGATCAGAAGCGCAATAACCAATGCGAAGATGAAGACCGCTTCAACCAACGCAAAGCCCAAGAACATGTATGTTCGCAGCGTCCCTTCCGCCTCTGGGTTACGACCCATTGCGGTAAGTGCACCATTGAAGACGATACCAATACCAACACCAGGACCAATGGCACCGAGACCAACGGCCAAAGCTGCTGCAATCAGTCGCAGACCTTCGTCTGTCATGGAATGTTCCTCCTAAAACAATCTAAAACTTGTTAAAGATTATATTTCCTATCAAATACCGTACAAACTAACCTGAAACGTTTTTAGTGTGCACCTTCGGCTCCGTGATCGCCGTGAGAAATCGTAGCAAGCGACATGAAAACGAGTGAAAGCACACCAAAGATGAATGCCTGCATAAGTGCAACAAACACCTCAAAGAGATAGAATGGGATGGGCAAAATAAAGCTAAACAAAAATGCCATAATCACCAATAACACCTCACCGGCAAAAATATTACCAAATAGCCGGAAGGCAAACGCAATAATTCTGACAAATTCTGACACAAGCTCCAGTATTCCAACAAAGGCTCCCATGACCCCCTCACGGAAATTGAAGAACTTGGTGAGATACCCAGCCCCGAGTGCCTGAAAACCAAAATATTGGATCAGACCAACCGAGACAAGCGCCCAAGCCAAGGTCACGTTCAAGTCTGCAGTGGGTGCTCTAAAGAACGGGACCAGGGTTTCCTGCTCTTCTGAAGAACAATTCAAGGGCCATGAATCATAGTTTGATGGTTCTGGTTTCTCATAACCTTCATATGGGGTGCAGGTACCAATGCTTCCAACACCTGGAAGCAAACCAAAAAGATTAGCGTATAAAGCAAAGAAAAAAATAGAGGCACAGAAAGGAAAAAATTTAGCAACGTTTTTACGATCAATACCTTGTGCAAAATTGTAAAAAGCTTCAACGCCTGCTTCGACAACATTCTGAAAACCACGTGGGACTAACTTCATGTTGCGTACACCAAAGATAATCGTCAGAATGAGCAGCAGATTGATTATAACGGTGGTGATCAGGCCATTCGTAATTGGGAAACCGCTGGCACACACTTCGAGTGTTTCGGTAGTTCGTGCACCAAATAGACAGTACACTGGCTCAGCAACAAACGATATATGCAATTTCGTTGTTCTAAAACCGATAAGCCAGAGAATGCCGCCTATAACAGTCGAAATCCCAAGAACAGCTAAAATCCTATTACGCATGGAACAGGTCTCCCCTTGCGATCTTTACTTTGGGAACTCTTTCACAAATAGTGTAACATAATGGACACAAAAACACAACATAGACGCTGAGAAAGTTCCTAATATGACAGAAACCAACTATAAGATAACCCGCATGTGACGGGCGCGAGTATAGCATAGGTAAGGGAAGAACGCAAACCTCGTTTACTATTCGTAAATCCCGTTACTGGTGGAGGTTGTATTGAAGATTGTGTTGGGGAGATGGTCAGAATTGTGGCTGGTTATGCCAGCATGTCCTGCATATTGCGTATGGCTCGTTTCGCATAGACCCATACCGTACCTATCTTTGTTGCTGATGCAGCCTTATCAAAAATAAGCACAAGCATGTACCGTTGTAAGACATCAAAGCAGTACAGATCATAGTGCGAGCCTTCTTGCATGTAGAGAGCACTCGACTCGGTTTCCTGGAGAACCTGCGAAATTTGACCTGCCGTAGAAAAGCTGGTTGACAACAGTGGGAGCAAAATAATCGTCGGGAGTTCTGCCGTTTTCCCCACTTCAGTCAACACCATTCCTGCTCGATCAGTCAAGAGAATACATTGTGCACCCACATCATCCAGAAGTTCACTCATGCGGTTACGTACTGGCGTAATGTTATCAGCAGTCAGCACGAGTGGACCGGTTGAACGACGCCCTGACTTACGAGTCGGTTGAGGTGATACAGAAGGTTTAGCCTCAACTGGTTCCTCAACGCTGGTTTTATCTTCCAACGAAATAGATTCATCTGAAGCAACAGATGTTCCATCAAGTTCTGACGTTGGCGTAGCAGGTGCAGTAGAAACATCTGTAGGAGGCTCGGGCATCAGATCATCGAGATGGTTTGACAGAGTGGCAGATGAAGACGACGCAGCGTGGCGCAATACATCATACACAATATTATAGAGATCTGTTTGTGATATAGGACCACTTAAAAAATGATGAACTCCATGAATCGTTGCTTGTTGCTGGGCCTGTGGATCTGGTTCACGACTCCACAACACTACCTTTGTCGGAACCCCAAAATTGGGAAGAATCTCGGCTAGGTCCAATCCACTCATGCCGGGAAGATCGACATCAGAGATAATTGCTTCAGGTGGATCGTTGCGAACTTCCCACAGGGCATCATTGGCATTATTGAGAACAAGAACTTTAACATCGCTCCCCAATTGCCCCTCAAGTGCGCGAAGTGCTTCATTGTCGCCTGGTACTACCAAAAGTCGATAGGCCATCGGTCTTTTTTGCCTTTCCCGGTGCTTCATAACACGCCTGCTCAAACTGTACAGGCACTTTTTCTATGACAAAACATCAGTAAGTATCAGACGACATATTCTTGTGATATATCCATCCATACCTCATGACGATAGGGAAGCACGAACGAAAATGTACTACCCTGACCTTCCTGGCTGAAGATCCAGACTGCCCCGCCAAGCGAACAGACCAATTCACGAACAATAGCCAACCCTAAACCTGTTCCACCCTGATCACGAGTTAATGACTCACCAACTTGATAAAATCGATCAAAGACTCGCATTTGCTCGTGTTGCGGTATCCCAATACCAGTATCTTCAATAGCTATCAAAATCCAGGGCATGCCATGGCTAATTGGCATTGGGGTCAGTAAAGAACCTGATACTGTATCCAATTCATTTGCGCCACATAGTTTAGCATGAAGAGAGATACGACCTGCAGTGGGTGTAAAACGGATAGCATTGGATAAGAGATGCCCTAGAATGATCATAACCTTTTCACGGTCACACAAGAAATGTATTACCTCTTGCGGAAAGTTTGTATCAATCGTATGGCCGTACTCAGCTACCATAGACTGCTGTTGTTGAATCGCGTCTTCCAATACTTCCTGCAACTGACAATTTTCCAAGTTGAGTTGGGTTGAACCTGTTTCTGACAGACGTAAACTCACCATGCCATCGAGAACACTTTTGATACGCTGTGCATTTTCGATCACTCGTTGCAGATAATCATACTGCTCTGCCGAGCTTTGATCGCGCACAATAGTAGTATAGCCGAGAACAATAGAGAGCGGTGTACGTAATTCGTGCGATGCAATTGCGATAAATTCACTCTTTAGTCGATCTACTTCCTGCAAACGCTGATAGGCTTCTTCTAATTGGCTATAGAGTGTAGCATTGTGAAAAGCGGCCCCAGCATAGTTAGCAAGGAGAGCAATTTCTTCTTGGATACCAGGAAGAAATGTGTTTGCATCATTATCACACAATAACAAAACCCCATTCACTGTATGTTGTGCACGTAAGACAATCACACAGGCATGGGTCAGATTGGCCTCGTGATCACGACAAAATAGCTGCCCTTCAGCGACCATGTTCGATTGTTGGTCAAATGATTTGTTGACAAGCGCGTATCCAGCATCGAGCACTTCAACATGAGAAGGTACAGCAGTCACAACCCCTAAATCTGTAGCCGTATTGTTCATTAAAACGACACCGGCGCGGCATCCGCTTTGCTGTATTGCAATATCAAGTAATGTCTGGGTAAGCTGCTGAAGATTTAGGGTACTGTTAAGTTTTTCACTACTGATCAACAAGTGATTAAGTGCTTGTAGGCGTAGGTTATCTTGAAGTAATGTACGTTTATGGAGCGCTTGATCAACAGCGAGACGAAGTTGATCAAGCTCAAATGGTTTAGTAAGAAATTCTGCAACCCCACGCTGTACTGATTGATGCAAATGCTCCATCGAAGCAAAACCTGTCATCACAATAATTGCAATAGCCGGATCGTGCTCACGTGCAATGTGTGCGAGGTCCAAACCGCTCATAGTGGGCATTTTGATATCGGTCAGTAGCAAATCAAAATGCTCAAACTCTCGAAAAAACCGTACTGCAACATCAGGATCACTGGTAATGGTCACATCATAGCCTGTACGTTTGAGCACACGAGCACAAATATCACACATATGTTGCTCATCATCAACAACCAGAATACGTGGTGGAGCCTGCCTCGCATCAGGAGGCGACGATAACGAGGTTATGTGTGTGTTGAAGAGACCGGTGACCATATCCACTAAGCCTTAGTTATGACCTATCATTGACACTTTCAATGAAACAGCCTTTGTTACAAATAATGACATCTCTTCAGTTAAGTATCTCAATTGCAGTACGTGGTAATAAAAGTGTTGTCCCGTTGTCAAGCGTCACTTCTACCGCTGATGTACGCACTCGTGATGAGAGGCGCCGCAGGTTGGTCGATACTGTTCGTATTCGCCCAGTTTGACCAAGATGAGCAGCATCAAGTAACCGCACATTGGCACCAGGCTTTAGTACAGGGGTGGTAGCTTCCAATTGCACACCAGTACTACGCGCTGATAATGGAATGGCGACACGAGGGCGTATCTGCGGATTACGTAGATGCGTATGCCCTTCAATAAGTGCCTCTTGACGATCATGTTCAGCAAGTAATTCAAAAAGAGGCGAAGACATAGGCGCATTTCCAAAACCCTCGGTAACCACAAGGGTGAGTTCATGTTCCTCACTCTTATGATTGACAGGAATATTCCAACTACCGATATTTGTTCGCCAATAGTCAAGTGATGTTTCACCAAGAAACTCCCGAAGTTCGGCCTCTTCTATGCTCCCCACAATAATACCTCGTACCTGCTTTTGGATAGCGAGCCGAAGTGCAGAAGCTGTAATACCACTCCCACCTATCAGGATGGCATACGCACAACGTGCATCTATTTTATCAGGCAGAATGGGTTCAACAGGATCAGTCACGAGGAGGCGCAGTACTCCACTACGTTCCGCACCGAAGCCAAATACCCCGTATATCTGTGCTGCAGGTGTTTCGATTCGCACACCCTCATAGGGCATTACTTCCATCACCAATCCACGAATGGTGGCCTGAAGTTGATATTCGGTTGGATCAGGCGTGATAGTTACATACCCTGTTTCAGAATCGACTGCAGTGATAACACCACTCACAGGAGCAAGGCAGGTACGACCACTTAAGACACTGGACCGTGCCAGAACTTCACCTTTGTTGACCTTGTTGCCCACCTCACGACGCATAACTCGTTCGATATATGTTGGTGAAATCGTCAGTGCACGAGCGATATTAATAATCTGTGGTGTTCCCGGTACAAATGCACGTGCAATAATGTCTTCGGGTTCCACTCGCTGGCCAACCCGTACCAACACTTCTCCTGATTGGGGAAGGCGGCGTTCAATACGAGCTAAAGCACTTGTGATGACCGGTGAGGTTCCGGCGGGGACATACAGTGACATAGGATGTCGATCTCCGCAATAGGACCAAATTTGCAAGCCATTATAGCACAACCAGTAAGCTTTAGCTATGGGAGAAAATGCACTATGCAACAAAACACAATCTGAAATCGTCATACAGGTATAAAACGAGAGACACACAGTCTATATAAACATACACGTATATGAAAGACATTTGAGGAGCCTAAACTATGTATACCCCAACACAACGGCTAATGCGGAGCCGAACCGACAAAATCATCGCGGGTGTCGCTGGTGGCATTGGCCAGTACTTGTCTATTGATCCGGTATTTGTTCGTTTGGCTTTTGTTGCCATAGCCATCACAGGCATTGGGATTTTGTTATACCCAATCCTCTGGTTGATTATGCCACTTGAAGGACATCAAAGTGCAAACCCACATCAAGCAGCGGATGAAATGCGTCAGCAGGCCATGCGCGTCGGTGAAGACATTCGCGAGGTTTTTGTCGCACCAGGAAGCACCCCTCGACAAGCACGTTTTGACCCAATGACTGGCGAGCCAGTTGACCCAGACTCCGAGATTCCGGTCAATAATCTGAATGAAGAGCAATCGTCACAACAGCCTCAATCGAAACGTGGTCATTTTTTAGGTATCATTCTCTTAGGGTTTGGTCTCTTTATTCTGGTCTCATCTATCATTCCAAATGCTGGAAGTTTTGTTTTTCCTGCTTTGTTAATCGGACTTGGCATCCTCTTTATGCGACAAAGTAAGGCCTAATCTCACAAAATCACGCCTGATAAATCGTTTTCTCCTGAGTCAGATACGTCGTGGCTAATGTGGCTGCGACGTGTTTGTTATACCTTCTTATGCAGTCACTCACATACGCTCTGTATTGCTTTGTTCAGCACTTTGTACTCTTTGACACAATCTCAATTCAAGGTATAATGCTAAAGACAGAAATTGTCGTCACAATCTAACTAGTTGCTAGTGGGAACACACTACATGCTCATCGATTATTTACCCATTCTGGTCCTGTTTCTCGTGGCGCTGTTTATCGGTATCTTCGTTGTTGTGGCATCTGGATTACTCGGTCCTCAGCGACCCACCCGACGAAAACTGATGCCTTATGAGTCTGGAATGGAGCCAATTGGTTCGGCACAACGACGGTTTAATGTCAAATTTAGTCGTACCGCGATGCTCTTTATTCTTTTCGATATAGAAATCCTGTTCTTCTTCCCCTATGCGCTCGTCTATCGACAGTTAGCTATTCCAGGGCTTATCGCGGTTGGTGTTTTTCTAGTCGTACTTCTTGTTGGTTTTGTGTACGAATGGAAACGAGGAGCACTTCGATGGGAATAGAGCAAAAAGCCGGTGACTTAGGTGTTGTGACTGTCAAGCTGGAAGAGGTTGCCAACTGGGGGCGCACGAATGCGATGTGGCCCTTGCTTTTCGGCCTTGCCTGCTGTGCTATTGAAATGATGGGGGCCCAGGGCGCAAACTACGACCTCTCACGCTTTGGCATGGAACTAAACCGCGCCTCTCCTCGTCAGGCCGACCTCATTATTGTCGCAGGGCGTGTCTCACGCAAAATGGCACCCGTTATTCGCCGACTGTACGACCAGATGGGTGATCCCAAATGGGTCATTGCGATGGGCGATTGTGCTGCGTGCGGTGGGGTATTTAACAATTATGCCATTGTGCAAGGAGTTGACGAAGTCGTCCCTGTTGATGTCTACGTTGCTGGGTGTCCTCCACGCCCAGAAGCGCTCATTGATGGCATTGTTCAATTACACGAAAAAGTAAAGCTCATGAAACTGGATGGCGAACTACGTGAGCGCGACGCTATCTATGTCTGATACGTCATCCCGTATTTTGTATTGAGAGGGTTTGTTGCATGGATAACGCAACAGTTATTAGACGGTTGCAATCAGCATTTTCTCACGCTATTGAGCAGTCGACCGAGTTTCGTGGGCAAGCAAGTGTGTATGTCACACGTGACTCGATTGTGGATATTGCACAATTCCTGCGCGATGATCCAGAACTTTGTTATAACTTCCTCGAAAATGTATGTGGTGTTGACTATTTTGGTCGTGAGCCGCGTTTTGAAGTTGTATATCACTTACTGTCATACCAGAATCGGCATCGCATCTGCTTGAAAGTTGGACTGCCCGAAGACGATCTGAATATGCCATCGATTACATCCCTGTGGCAAACCGCAAACTGGCAAGAACGTGAAACCTACGATATGTTTGGTATTGTATTTCAT
>JBCDFA010000235.1:0-12489 GCA_039178835.1 Chloroflexota bacterium | reverse complement strand
CATCGACCACCCCCATCGAAGAATAATGGTTTACAGTACTCTACACGAAAATTGATATTGGCTTCCTTACTCCATAGCATTAAACAACGAGACAATGATAGCATCGGCATCGCTGAAACGTACATTAGCAGGGGCATGACCAAAGGGCAGGTCCCACCCAAAAGCATTCTTTTACACGTAGATATTGTTGCCAAAAACTTTGCTAATGAGATACTTGTCTCGTCAATACATCTCTGTCGCATTTCTGGGCAGTAATTGCACGTGCTTCAGGTGTGCACTAACCTTCTCATCATCACTGTACGAATAATCAAAACGAAAATATGCTGCAACACCAATGGCTAGTGTCCGAAACAGATCGCACATCGTATGGAGAGCATCCCAAGTCTTATTATAACTGGCATCAGAATAGGTCTGCTCAAGCAACGCCCAGTGCGTTGGATCGAGGTGTTGTTTGAGGTGCTTTCCAAATTTGCCCGCTCCATGTGTGAACTCGGTTTTTATCCCCACATGCCAGGTAAGCATTTTCATCAACTGCTCTCGAACAATCTGATCTAACAGGTATTTGGCATACGTTATTTCTTCTCTCCACAACCCTTTGGCAACATATGTAGACACCCACCAAAATTCGTTGCAGCAATCAGCAAAGTTCCGAGCGGTTGGCGGTTGTGGAAGATAGTCACTTTCACTGGGAGCAGGCAATGGCTCGAAAATACCGTCCTTGTCCAGTAGCATCGAACTGAGACTCTCTCTTTGAAACTCAGGGAGTTTGGCGAGAGGAAACAGCGTAAGATCAATTCGATTTCCGTCCATAAATTGCATGAGATATGCAAAGTGACCATCATTTGTTGGAGGTAGATCTCCCATTGCCTCAGGCATTTGCAAGATCATGATTTCGCCGAATCGCTCTATCCACGTGTGGTCTTTCGTGAACGAATCAATGTCCGTAACAAAATAGATGACATCAAAATCCTGGAAGACATCACGCTGTGCATTAGGATTGACGCGTGAACCGTTTATCATTGCAGCTCGTATGTGGTCGTTGTCTTTTGCGGTATGTACGATGAGTTCAAGCATTTCTTGTTCGCTACGCATAATATTCCTTAACTTAGCTCTGTCTTAAGGCTTCCTGTGTTGGATGACTCGTGGCATCGCCCCAACTTTCGACCTCTGCAAAAAATGTATTTACGCCAATCAGGCCCGCTGCCCAGAGAAACGCCCGATCCCGCCCTGGTATTTCGTGGAGTTGGCGCCACTTGACATCAACAAGAACCTGTTGGTCAACCGCAACATCAGGATCATGGCCAAGCGAGGGTGTTTGCTCACCGATATCGACCAAGAAAGAGTATGTCTCGTCTTCTGGACCATAACATACGTGGGCAGTCTGCCGCACCACAACACCACTGACATTGCACTCTTCCTGGAGTTCGCACAATGCGCCCTGTGCGGGAGTTTCACCATGTTCCTGCCCACCACCCGGCAGACACCACCACTCCTGACCATCCTGCTGATGCTTGACCATCAGTACCCAGTTATCTCGAACAACAATGGATTGAACACGTGGCATACGCTTCCTTTCTTCAAATAACGAACTGCTCAGCAGTAATCTAGATCATGGTACACAAGAAACGGTTGGATTTGGGGGCCAACTACAACAAATCAATCACCACGTCCAGTCAACATACACCGGATGCGTGTCAAAATCAGCACGTCCTTGCTTGCCCTTGTCTGAAAGGAAGAGCATCATCCGTTCCTCGTCATGGTCCTCGTACTTGGTCTCATTACCAAATCGCGTCGGGGAGTGGGTGACGGTCCAGCCTGCGTGTTCGTAAAATGCGGTACGTTTTGGTTCGCAATAGAGAGACGCAAGATCAGCATCACTCTGGATGATCGTGTCTGTGGCCATCTGAAGCACTTTGCGCCCGTGGCCTTCCCGTCGATAAGGCGGAAAGGTAAACATGTTGCCAAAACCACAGACCTTATAGCTATGGCTGGCGTGTTCCATCGTCGTGTGTATGACTGCCGCATAGCTTATCAACGTCTCGCCTTCGGTGACCACAAAGTGAATCGGCTCAAGTGCGGGTGGATAGGTTTCAGTTAAAAATCTTTCGTCGTCTTCAAAGATATACGGCCACTCAACGCGCATAAAAGCAAGTGCCTGCCATTTGAGTATTGCTGGAAGGTCTTCTTGTGAATACATGGTCGCAGTTGGCATATAACTCTACCTTATCTACTAAACCTGATATGAGTGCTCTCGTGCAAAATATGCTTCAAGTAGCTTATGCCACTCACTAATGAACTGTTTATATTCCTCGCTGGTAAAGTTTCGCACAAATTCATTACCTTTTTCGCTTAAGGAAATATACTCATAGGTAACACTAACCTTTGTTTTTACTTCCGATAATACACTGCACTTGACGGTGATAATACCAACTTTCTCTTCCGGTTCAACCTTGTAGAACTCAATAAGATATTCGCTAGGTTCATACCTTTTCACTAGCCAGATTGCATCACTGGCGGCGTGATCATGGTTCTCAGTAATAAAGATATAATCTTCGTGCAGATCGGTCTTTCCCATGACATTCTTATAGTCCCAACCGGGAACCCATAGTTTTTCTCCTTCAGCGCTAAACAGAGGGAAGAGAATGGCAGCGGGTTGCTGGATCTGAAAGTCTGCCGAATGTCTCACTTGATTCATGTGTTCTCCGTATGTTAGCTGTTGATGTGATAAAACAATACGCCTAGTAAAGTTAATCTACTTGGGTTTTTGTGAATACGTTGCAAAATTCATGCTCCAAAAGTATCATCAGGTCCCTCATATGTAAGACGTTTTGATCTGGACCATGGCGAGCGAGGTGATTTGTAGGTAATATTGGGCGAATGATGTATTGATGGGAGTCATTATAAGGCATTCAAAGAAGCGATACTCTTCAGAGTCTTTATGGTATCCTTATATCGTTAAGAGCGTCTTTGAGGAAATTTTAGACTGTAAAGTAGTAAGAATAGCATCCATCTCCACATTAGGGCTTACTTTCAGACCTAGACATGCTGCTATTCCATCTGCATTTGTACTTAGCCGAGAAGTTAGTGTCAGGCGGAAATGCTCTTCCATTTTCCTTAACGAATATGAGTGAAAATGCATAGCATCGCCTAATGTAGCATTTTCAACATGAGAGAACGAAAAATCTCTCTTCATATAGTTTAGTAGTGGCTCTTGTAAAACCAACACGAGATGCTTATTCAAGTGTTCAAATGTCTTAGTCTTATGATGCAACTGAACAAGAATCGTTTTTGCTGTCATTTTCCAATTTATACCATATGGTTTATTGATGTCAGATCCATATGTATGGTCTAAGCCAACCTCGAGTAAAAATCGTTGTCTATGAGGCCAGATTGTTCCAGTCGTATCCAGGGCCTGGATTTCTACACCAACAAAATCTACAACCATACCATCACGAACAGAAGCCACTATGTAGTCAATGCTTCCTCCTGGTACATCTACTTCAGCAATCTTATGTAATTCATTTCCTGGTTCGTGGCGAGTTAATAAGTGAATACAATCCATAAATATCTGTTTGCGCTCTAAAAATCGATGCGGACAGATGATCATACCGGTAGTTTCTCTAATACCATGGTTAACTGTACAAGTACCAATTGCAACTTCTGGCTGACTCTTCCGGGTTTTTACGCAACTTTTTCCAAGATAAGGGCAATACTGTTGATTTACAATTTGCTCCCACTCTTCATTAGGTATGAATGTCGGAATGCCAAACAGTTCAAGTATATTGCTCATAACAAGGCATTAGTCCTTCTACGTGCATATGCAAGATATTCTTGAGATATATCGACACCTATAGACTTGCGGCATAGCTGTTCGGCAACAATATTGGTCGTCCCTGTTCCACAAAACGGGTCAAGGACAATTCCTTCTGGTGGACAAGTAGCGAGTATTGGCACTTTGCACAAATCTTCTGGATAAGCCGCATAATGCACTTCACGGCGCTGAGTATCTTCTGGGATAATTTCCCAGACATCACCCGGTTTACTTCCATTGGGATGATACTTTAAAAAATAAAAACCTTTTTGCTGTAATTCTTTTGCACGCCCGGACAGTTTTGTAGAGTCAGAATGGGTAGTCCGCTGTTGGTTCCTGATCACCATGCGGAAATCAGCAAGCTCCCCTTTCGAGACTTGTTCTAATACATTGTTTAGCGCAAGGAATGCAGCAGACTTTTCCTCTGACGACAGAGATGTGGAAAGTTCGATTTGACGTTTGTATCGTACACCTGTCACCCCTGTTGCTGAAACTACTGCTCCATTTCTAACCTGAGCCACACGAGGCTTCGAGCGAATTGCGTCATCATTGTAGTAGTAACCTCTACTTTGTTTAACAAAGTGAAAAACATATTCATGAACATTACGTAATTTATCGTGACTGTTATCTGGTCCTTTTATTTTGTTCCAAATCACATCATTTCGTAAAATCCAGTTTTGACGGTCCATCATAGCAACTGTTACTCGCCAAGGAAGACCAACCAAACCCTTGGCTACATATGTATCTCCAATATTTAGCCAAAAAGATCCTGTTCTCTTCAAAACACGCCGAACTTGTGCGAAAACTAACAACACATTATCGATATATTCTGTAAAATTTTTTTCAAGACCAATCCCACCATTTTGATATTCGCGCTTATTCCAATAAGGAGGGCTTGTCATGCAAAAATCGATACTTTCATCAGGTATTTGTTGTAGAACTTCTAAAGCGTTTCCTTGAATGTAGAGAGGTTGGTAGTTAAGTTCGTCCAAGTAGCGAGCTATTTGTTCTTGAATGAGAGTCACACGACTGCCCTTCATAGCTAGAAAAACATACAAGCGTATAAGAGTATAACACGCTCTCTCTTCGGCGCAAGCTTATGATCCGAGAATACAACAACACCAGCACGAATGCTTACAGAGCGTCTTTATACATAATGGCATAACTCTGTTGGTCAGGTGGCCTTCCAATCAAAGACAATCGAATGTCCTGAACTCTGCGATAGATTTACCTTCAATCGCCTAACCACATTCTGCCGAGCAATCGTCGTATCCAACCAGTTGAGCATTCCTTCCATCAGACCTACGAATATCTGGCAATGACTGGGATCGTAGAGGCAAAACGGACAACGATCTATATCTACCCTCACTCCATCGGAAGACTGGATAACCTGAAGTCTAATACCAGTCCAATCGGATACTGTTGCCATACAAGCATCTAGCCTGAGAACAGCTAATCTGTACGCTGGAATAGTAGAGGCTTGTGCATCAATGTATTCTTGAATGCGACTGTGGATCGTAGAACTGAGGTACGTTTGCATATTCATAAATGGCTTTCGACGGCTAACCACATTCGTACCACCCCACCAGTGCTGGCCAACACGATAGGTAGTTACTTCAATCTCAGCCGGATCGTCCACGTATTCGATTGCAAGTGAATAGAAAAGGAGGGCAAGTCGACTGTATGGTAAGTCAGGAAATACCGTTTCTGTACCAAGCATGACATACTGAGCAATTGGATCAATCCATGTTCGCCAGGTGTCAGGCATTGCACGCTGGCCAGCAATAACGAGTGACCCATGGGTGGCTCCTCGACCTCGAATGTCTTCATAAGCAAACACAAAGCTCCACGCAGGCGCAGCAGGGAGAAGTGAGTCATCAAGGTGTGGTGCAGGTGTTGACATGTTTTTGCTCCAAATCAGCTAATCATAGTGAGGATTAACTCATCACATACGTTTACGACAGACTGAAATGATACCTGGACTTGTCGCAGTCAGTGGTTCCAGACTCCAATCACCATACTGACGTATAATGGTGAAACCATTGTAGTGCAGTAGCGCCGCAAGTTCTTGTGGAAACGTATAGCGCAACGCCGTGCGGGCCATCCTGGTATATTCTTGCTCACCTACATGCCAGCGTTTATATGATTTCAAATGCAGAATTTGTGCAACATGGTCATAGACCTGTGTTCTGGTTATCCGTACCTCGTTCCCGTTGACATCGACGAAGGAAGGCCAGATTTCTTCTTCGTCACTAGTTGTGAGCAAGAAAATACGCCTTTCGCGATTCTGCGGACGGCTGAACATGGGGTTGCGCGTCTCGAAGGCAAACAGGCCGTCATCGTGAAGATGGGTATGGACACGCTGCAACACTGCTGCCTGTTCAACATTTGTCACAAAAGCCTGAAAGGCATTGCCGGTCAGAAAGATCAGGCGATACTGCTCACCAAGATCAAAAGTCCGTGCATCACCTTCCACCCAGTGCACTGACAAACTAGCCGATTTAGCGCGGGCACGGTCAAGCATTCCAGGTACAATATCCAAACCTGTCACTTGAAAACCCAGCCTCGCAATCGGAATCGTGACACGACCAGTGCCACAGGCAAGCTCAAGTACTGGGTCACCCGTTTCCTGTGCCAGCACACTGTAGAACGAAATACCTGAGGTATCACCAGCATCCTCCATGTCGTAGTTGACAGGGTCAGCGAACTCTTCAAGATTGTCGTGGTCGATCAAGAAAATAGCTCCTTTTCCTCATCTTGATATCAGAACAACCGCCTCGGTAACCTCACCATAAGTCCACCCGTCAAGCTCTGGCGGAGTCACACCCAATGCACTGATCATGCTGTTGATTTGCTCACGGTGTTCGGTCGCATGGTTGATAGCCTGAACCAGCACAACCCATGGCTCGATAAAATACCCATCGGTTGTTTGCACTCGTGTTTTGAGGTCAGTGATCGCCTCATTTCGTGCCAGTTCCAACAAACCTGCACCACTACTGCTGGCAACCTGGGACAACTCAGCGAACGACGGAGAGACTCTGTGCCTAGCTTCGATGGGCAGGGTCAGCAGCGACAGATACCCCTGCTGTGCAGCTACCATGTGCGTCAAAGTAACACGAATGCTCCCAAACGTAGCAGACTGCGGTTCAGCATCGAGTTGATGATTACTTAGAGCGGTACAAGCCTCAATAATCCGAAGATTGGCCCAGTTATTGTGCTCAAATAACCTCGCCAGAACATTATCGCTCATCAGGAACCTCCTTCTGTGTCCAGTATGAGAATACTATTTCATTTGTCCGCTAACACCGTAGGAAGAATATATCAACAAACACAAACAGATTGATCAGCCTGAAGCACGAATTAAGATAACCTGTTATGCAGAAGTGGGCAACAATCATCGAAACGCTAATCGTAAACCAACGACTGTCAGGTCAACCAACGGCAGGTTTTGTGTCTCCTCTTGCGACCACCATGCACAAAAATCGGTCGTTGCATCCTGTTCATAGGTAAGTTCACCACCAAGTAACTCAGTGTAATACATGATGCGGATGCCATGAAACGCTCTATCTTTCTGCTCGTCATACAAGGAGTCGATGCCTGCAACACCTTTAGACTGCACTCGCAGACCCGTTTCTTCATACACTTCGCGAGTCATCGCGTGTTCTGGGTCTTCACCAAAATCTATACCTCCACCGGGTAGTGTCCAATAGCCAGAGTGTATGGGAAAATCCCTGGACAATCTACAAAGCAGCAGCTTCTGGTTCTTGATAACTAAGCCATATGCAGCAACACGGGTAATCTGTTGTTCAGGAGTATTCAAGGTGTGTGTCTCACATCTACAATAACCAAGTCGCGAGCTTCGATTTACCATCTCAAAGCTGATCGGTTTCACGTCTTCTACTTGTTCTATGCCTTACCGATTACGCCATTCATCCATACACTTGTCAAACTTAGGTTTTTCAGATCGAATGAGCGTCAATGCCTCTTCAAATGATTGGACACAATGTTGATTGTATTGTTCTGGGTCAAGTGTCTGCAATGCATCCCGACAGTTATCACCAACAATAATGGCGAGTGGTTTATAGCATGGCGATGGCTGAAAGTGTCCTACTCTATAGATCCAAGACATTTCATCACCCCACCAATAAGTCAAACCACTCAAGTCAATAATCAATGACTTTGTGAACCAGGCACGTTGCACACCCTCCATTATGGCAACCATGAAAGTAGCATCTGTGTTACCCGCACTACCATCCCGATAAACTCCAGTAAATGTCACAACAAGGAATTCGGGCGTCGCGTATGGGGCGTGTGGCGTAAGCGCAACTGTGTATTTAATGTCGCTAAGTTCTTCAAAAGAGACCGGAATAAGTTGCATTTACATACCTCATCTGGACAGTAGAACTGTTAAAATGTGCGAAACATTTCTTTGCTCACCCGTAAGCTAGCAATGATATTTTGTGCTACTCAGCACCACGCTCTTGTTTAAACCTCTTTCTCGTAACCTAGCCACGCGTGTGAATAACGAAAACCCAGTTTTTCATTTAACAGATACATAGGGTTGCTCTCCTCATTCTCGCCAACAATCACCCGGGCTCCATACTGCTGTGACCACACGATTGTGGATACTTTCAGCGCCAGAGCAATTCCCCTGCGCCGATATGATCGAAGTACCCCGGTATGACCTACATACAATGTGTCTCGATCTTCTAGGTACATATGGACACCACTCAAACCTATCCACTGACCTGTAGCTGTATCTATTGCCACAAATAGAGCATCAAGGCGAAGCTGTGGTGATGTTATACCTTCCTGGAAGTCGTCGAGCGTTTCACGCGTAAACTCTTCTGAGGTTGGCATATCCGGCACAACTGCCCAGTTCAATTCCCACAACTTACGCAGCCATTCTGCATCGATTGTCTGAAGCTCTTGGACACTTACAATACGAATGCCTGATTCTTTTACACGCTCCACTGTTGGCTGAAATCGATGGTGATCAAACGTAGTCACATCAAGGCGCGACTCCAACTCGCGAATCACACGGTGAAAGCCGCGCCTTTGCAGAAAACCAATCGCATGAATCTGGTCTTCACGCGTGGTGGCAGTAAACAGGCACGCACCGCGCTGGACAAGTTCAGTAGTAATTTGCTGATATAGGAGCGAGCCGATGCCCTGGCGCTGATAGACAGGTAGCACCATAATTTTGAGAAAGTACTTATTGGGTTGATAGGCCCAGGGTGTTTCGCTGTACTGAGCATAGGCAATACCCTGGCCCTGGTATTCGACAATCAAGCGGGTGCGGAGATATTGCTGATCCCAGATCTGATCATCATGCTGAAGCACTTCCTGAGACACAGGTTCGCCCGACCAAGCCGAGATATCAATCGCCACGAGTGTCGCATAATCGGCAGTACAGGGAATAAAGGGGCGAATATGCAGCGCTGAAGTAATCATACGTTCCTCCCAACCATTGTTCCATCAGCGAGTTATCTGTGTGCACAGAGGATATCAGCGAATAGCGCGGACCATCATCGGTCTGAAGAAGGAGTTGGGGGTCATTCCAAGGTGCTGCCTGCGATAGGCTCAGGCAACTGTGGTGCACACCAGAGAACGCTACCGCGCAGGTTGAGCTTGTCGAAGCTGGAGCTGGAGCCTTACTAGTAAAGCAAGTTGCCTTCGACACGCTCAGGCAACCGTGGTGCACACCATGATAACACCATGGCGGAGGCTGAGCCTGTCGAAGCCGGAGCATTCAGAAGCCACCCAAGACCCTGACTTGCTGATGTTGAGGTTGTTTGATAACCAAATACTCTTCATAGTGCCAGGTTGGAACGCAGCTCACAACTTTCATTCCATTTATAAGAACTTGAATTGGGTAGCTGCGACTAGAATTCAAATGTCCCCCATTGACAAAAGACCAAATCGTGATACACTTATATAAACAAACGTTTGTTTGTAAAACGAATATCTGATTAGGAAGGATTTGGCCATGAATAACATAAGTCGATTGATACTAAAAATACACGCGGTGTTTCTGATGGTCCTTACTGTGGCACTAACCATCTCCGGCTTTGTCGGTTTGAACACTGGAGCAGGGCCTTTTGAGTGGTTACGCAGCTTTCCAATAGCGTTGGTAGGACTGATGCAGGCCTATCTGTTGATGCTGCTGGTCGGCGTAAGTATGTGGATTGGTGCAAGTGGAGAAAAACTCTGGCGCTGGAGCGTGATTGCCATCGGCGCACACTGTATTCCGCTACTCGCCATCTTTTCACTGTGGAATGTACTGGCCGATGCAGGATTGCTAGGCATTACCTTGTACAGCTATATCATCCACGGGACATGGATTCTGATAGAGGGCATCTCACTCTGGCTGATGACTCGACAGCGTGTTGCATCGAACACTGCCGCTTTCTCCTAGCGTGTATAACGGAGCAGAATTATGCCAACAACAAGAACCGCGAGTGGCGAAGCCACCCGTCAGAAACTGCTCGAAGCTTCGTATCATCTGATTACCTCACGCGGATACCACGCCACCTCAATGCGTGATATCGCATCCGAGGCGGGGATTACGGCTGGCAGTATTTACAATCACTTTAGTGACAAAGAGCAGATCGTTAAGGAAGTGCTGCTGGCCTACCATCCCATCGTCAAAGTCATGCCGGTGCTGGAACAGGCTGAGGGGCAATCGGTGTCAGAACTAGTTCATGATGCTGCCCATCGAATCATGCGCGAGATTGAAGCATCGCCCGGTATTCTTAATCTGCTCTACATCGAGTTGATCGAACTGAATGGAGAGCACCTAGAAGAGTTGATTGGGACCATTTTCCCGCTGGTACAGGGTTTCCTGGAGCGCGTGTACAGCAGCGGAGAAAACATTCGACCACAAGACCCGCTCATCTTCTTTCGTAGTTTGATTGGGCAACTTCTGGGGTACAGCCTGACACGAGCATCGGTCGCCGCTATCCCCGCAGGACAAGGGCAGGAAGCCAAACTCGATGATTTTGTGGACATTTTTCTGCACGGTGTACTTGAGTAACTCACGAGAGGGCTATCTACCATGACTCATTCGATGCGTACCCTGATCCTCCGTACAGATGCCATTCCACTGGTGCTCTTTGGTCTGTCTGGTATAACCCTGGATCTGCTGGGTTACTTTGCAGGAATTGGAGTATGGAGCGAAGTTCTTTTCAATAATCCACTGGCGATTGGCGCGGTCGAAGCACACGGGCTGGCGATCACCATTGCGGTACTGCTGCTTCGACATGCAACGGCTGAAGATACCAGGGTGTGGCACGTGACGGCAGTGGCGGTGCATCTGCTGTTAGGGATCTGCAACCTGGTGTTCTGTCAGGTCTTCATCAACGTGGGAATAGTGCCGGTTGGCATCGTCGCGACCACCTACCATTTTGTATTCGTCATCGCCAATGGGGCAGCGCTGTTTCTGCCATTGTCCCGGCGATATCTATAGATTGGAGGATAGTTGTATGAACTGGTTCTCTATGGCGCGTATCAGCGTTATGCTTACATTAGTCATCGGAATATATATTCATCTTTCACGCCTAATCTTTGGGATTGAGCTAACACATGAACGACTGATAACCACAACATTCGACTCCGTCTTTGCGTTCGTCATACTCTTTACAGCAATTGCGCTCGTTATGGCCCGTAACAAGGTGCTAATTCGCAATATCGTAGAGCGAATCTTGTTTTACTTTACACTGATCTATTTTTCCCTTAGTGTTGTGCTGCACGCCCGAACGTGGTTTGTCCCTGATAATCCGCAGATGTTGCAGGTTTTCCCAGAGTGGTATAGTTTGTTCTTCCTCTTGCTGACCAGCCTGTTGATAACTGGATGGTGGAACCTGCGGGCAAAATCACAGGGTGATGGGGTATAAATTGCTAGATGGGTAATCGTGAGTCAACCTAAAAACTACTGACACGATGGTTGCGTATGAAGCCAGGCAGTGGCGCGATCACGAACTGAGGCACCAAACCATGTGGGCTGTTCATCTGGTTCAATGGACTGACCATAAAGAGTACGTGTGCGGTCAACAAATACCACCTCAGTCAATACAAGGGTTGCGCCATCGCTCAACGTATAGGTGTTATTTCCGGTTGATAGACCTGCCGTTGGTTGCCCAAAACTGCGCGTGTTAGGACGCTCACGAAACGCAACTACGATAGCTTCACCAGAACTAGCAGTTTTTTTACTGGTAAGAATAGCAACAGGAGCATCGGAATCGCGTAATGTATATGGTTTGGCGACCTGTGTCATTGGGGTAGCACCTTGAAAGGATTGACCAACATCATAGGAGAACGCTGTTAGTACCCCCTCGGTATCTTGAAAGTACCCTGCTATACCTGTTCCTAGTATTGGACCAATACCTGCCAGCATTGGCCACATGTTCCCACCCTGATTGTCACTGAGATCCACGATCCAGCCACAGGGCTGGTGTGCATCCAGATCCCTGATGATGGTGTGTAGTTGATGAGCATACAGTGAAGCATGTGGTCCATCACCAACGAGATAAGGAAGACGTGTTGGATCAAACTAAGAAGATTGTGCTACACATGGCGTCGGCTGTAACACATGTTTGTAAACTACTTTGACAAAGTATTATTGGCATGCTATCTTCATATCGGTGAAGATATATAATTACAATGTGATCTACAATATG